>JAYUWT010000416.1:0-8640 GCA_043753405.1 Saprospiraceae bacterium
TTTTCATTTTTCATCTTTCACTCCTCTCACCTCCACTCAACCTTCTCTTCTATCGGAGTCCTGACCGTAGGCGGAATCACCACATCTGTATATCCCATATAAAATAAACCAATGCATTTTTGATTTTCTTTTAAATTTAGAAATTCACCAAAATGTTTGATCATGCCCGGTGATGACCAGTAAGATCCGACACCATGGGCAGTTGCAGTCAACCACATATTCTGAACTGCACAGGCAGTGGAAGCTATTTCTTCCCACTCCGGTAAAAGGTCAGGATGAGCATTCAAAACTATAGCGATCACAGCAGCGGATTTTTTGACCTTGCCTGAAAAGTCCGAATATTTCTTTTCAGAAAATGTTCCTTCAGCAGCATTGGCTTTGTAAGTATCTGCAAGTTTATCGGCTAGTTCGTTCAAACTGTCATTCTGAAATACGACAAATCTCCAGGGTTGGGTGAGGCGGTGAGAGGGGGCGTAATTTGCACTAGCCAATATGGCTTCCATCACAGGTTTTTCAATTTTTCTTTCGTTGTAAACTGCAGGGAATACACTTCTGCGTGATGAGATAATAGTTCTTAAAGTATCTATATTAGATTGCATGTATATTTTTTTCTTTGTAAATAGATTTACTGAGATTTAGTTTTGAGGAATTTTACCTGTTACAATTTTAGAATCCTTCGATCGTACCATCACCTTTACTCTTATCCGTGCCTCCCTCCAGACTGCCATCCGGCCTGACTTTAATGCAATCCAATTTACCCAGGGCATCGATCTCTTTGATCTTATGACCCATTTTTTGGAGGCCGGAGATGACTTCGGGAGAGAATTTTCCCTTTTCAAGATAGATCTCATCAGGAACCCATTGGCTGTGCATTTTAGGAGCAACAACTGCTTCCTGCATAGACATATTATAATCGATGAGATTAATGATGGTCTGGAAATTAACCGTAATGATGGAGGAACCACCCGGCGTTCCAATGACTGAAAATAATTTTCCATCTTTGCTTATAATAGTTGGTGTCATACTGCTGAGCATGCGCTTACCGGGCTGAATGCTGTTGGCTTCACCTCCCACGAGGCCGAACATATTGGCCTCCCCGGGTTTGGCACTAAAGTCGTCCATTTCATTATTGAGTAAAAATCCTGCTCTGCTGACTACTAGTTTAGATCCATAATTGTCATTTAGAGTAGTTGTGATGCCCACTGCATTTCCTTTTTTATCGACAACAGAAAAATGTGTAGTTTCAAAACTTTCAATACTTTTTGACTTTCCGGGTAAAACCTGTTGGCTTGGAGTGGCTCGTTCCATATTAATGTCTTTGATCTTTCCTGAAATATATTTCTCAGACAACAACTCTGTCTGATGGTTGTCTACAAAGTCTGGATCGCCATAATAAACAGACCTGTCCGCATATGCACGTCGCTGCATCTCTGTCAATCCATGAATGTATGGTACAGAATTATGGGGATATTGGCTGAGGTTTAAGGCTTCAAATCCGGTTAACATCTGAGTGATCATGATCCCGCCACTGGAAGGAGGTGGCATCATGGCCAGCATGTACCCCTTATAGGAAGTAACTATCGGTTGGCGCCATATTGCATGATATTCATCCAGATCCTTTTGGGTGATCAAACCATAATGGGTGATCATGGTCGCTTTGATACTTGTGGCAATAGGGCCTTTATAAAAACCATCCCTGCCAAAGTCCCTGATAGCTGATAACGTAACTGCCAGATCTTTTTGAACAAATGAATCTCCTGCTTTCCAGATTTTCTGACTAAAAGCAGTTTTATGTTTCGAAACCGAATCTATCACAGGAGCATATTGGCTCATATGATTAGCTTCATTTTGTGTAAGGATAACGCCGTTTTCAGCAAGATCAATTGACGGTTGAATTAACTGAAACCACGGTAAACTTCCTTTTTCACGGTGGATTTGCCACATTCCATCAACTGTCCCCGGCACTCCCGCAGCATAAACACCTACCAAACTCATGTTATCGACTATCTTGCCTCTATTATCCAGAAACATATCTGTACTTGCATTATAAGGTGCTTTTTCTCTAAAATCCAACGCACCCACTTTCTCATCAGAATCTCTAAATACCATCAGGCCACCTCCACCGATATTACCTGCGCGAGGATAACAGACTGCAAGTGCAAACTGCGTTGCAATAGCCGCATCAAAAGCATTACCCCCGGCTTTTAAAATATCGATCCCAATTTTTGCGGCGGCAGGATGGGAACAAACGACCATATTCTTGTAACCGGCATTCTTATTGCCGGAAGATCCGGCAGATGTTTTACACCCGGAATACAACAGAATTATCAATAAAAATGCGATCAAACGGTATTTCATTAAATACATTTTAATTAAATTTCTGAAAAGTAGCATTTTTTTGTTCATCCTGAAAGTTAGCAACACTTTTATTTCGACTTTCGACGTTTATCAGATACTTTTACAGCTCCTTCACTATACATTTTATGAAGAAAATAAACATATTAATTTTATTTGTTACTATTTGTTTTTGTAATCAATCTATTGCCCAGGTCAAGTATAGCAACGAATTTTTATCTATTGGCGTAGGTGCACGCGCATTGGGAATGGGTGGTGCTGTAGTAGGTTCAGTCAATGATGTTACAGCCAATTTCTGGAATCCTGCAGGTTTGAGTCAGATTGAGTCAGGCTTTCAGGTGGGAGCGATGCACACGTCCTGGTTTTCAGGTGTGGGCAATTATGATTATATCGGCGTTGCAAAAAAATTAAACAATAATAACTCTGCTCTATCTCTGGGCATTATTCGATTTGGTATCGACGGAATACCGAATACACTGGAACTCATCGATGAAAACGGAGAGATCAATTATGATAACATCAAGACCTTTAGTGCAACGGATTACGGCATATTTGGTTCTTATGCCCGTGCTTTAAAAAATCAATCATGGCGGGTAGGAGGAAGTGTCAAAATAGTAAGACGGACCATCGGTGAATTTGCAAATTCAATCGGATTTGGTGTAGATCTGGGATTACAGCATCTAGGCGAAAAGTTTTATTTCGGTATCATGGGAAAAGATATCACTACGACGTTCAACACCTGGAAGGGTACTTTTTCTGAAGCAGACAAGATCGTCCTCGAAGCTACGGGTAATGAAGTGATCATCAAAGGAACAGAAATAACGCGGCCAACGATCATTTTAGCAGGAGGTATAAAGGCCAAAATCGGCAAAAACAGTGGTCTGCTATTTGAACTTAATCTCGATGCCACTACGGACGGGAAGCGAAATGTCCTGATCAGCGCCAAACCTGTATCTATCAATCCACATCTGGGTATTGAATACAGGTATAAACAATTGTTCTTTCTCAGAGGTGGTATAAACAACGTTCAACAGATCGTAGATGAGACAAACAACAATAAAAAAAATTGGAATGTTCAGCCAAATGTAGGTGTGGGCATTAATATAGGGTCTGTCAACATCGACTATGCCCTGACCAATATTGGGAATGTGTCGGAGACTAGATTGTCTCATGTTTTTTCGCTCAAGTTGAGTCTGACGCCTAAGAAAGTTGAGGAGAAAGGCTGAAAAATGTTGAATGTTGAATGTTGAATGACGCGTTCACTTTTGGGTTTAATTTTACCACAAAGGGCACAAAAAATTTCACACAAAACACAAAGATTAGAATTGAACTTGAGATAAAATTAGGATCAGGGTATTGTTTTGGCTCTTATTACCGATTACTGATTACCCATTACTTATTCTCTAAATCTTCGCTATACTTTCAATCACCGATGAAGCCCCGGCTCTCCGCCCCAATTGTCAATTCTTATTTTGATTTATACACCCATGCTGAGCTATTGATCTTTTTCATCACTTTTAAAGTGCTTTGAATACTTGAATCATCGCAGTTACATTTAGCTCCGACCTTTGTAAGGCCTTTAGATTTATATGAATAAGGTGTAAATCCTGTATTTTTAACTGTTCTGGCAAGCTTAACGGCGTTGTCCGGATTACCCATAGCGCCAACTATTACTGCACAGATCTTTCCGCTGTCTGGAATTACGGGCTCTGCATCAGGAACATCAATTGTTTCTGTAGGCACCACCCTGACTTTTTCAGCCGACTTAACTTTTTTTGGTAGAGCAGTCTTTTTTACCTCATCGGTAATCGGAGCTTTTTCGATCTCATCCAAAATGGCGGCTTTGTCAGTTACACTATCCTCATAATTGACTGAGGAGGTATCAACAAACCCTCCCTGAGAAAGAAGGATACTATCTTCATTGACCACAACAGGAGTTACAGTTTCATTATTTACATCCTTACCATAATTACTTTGATACAAATAATAAGCTATTAAACCTATACCCAATAATAAAAAACATATCAGAGCAGGCATAGCCCACCTGTTTTTTTCAGAGGTTACATTTTCTGATCTGGTATCAATAAAAGAAGTAATTTCCACTTCCGACTCCAACTCCTGATCTTTAGCAAATTCTCTCGCTATCGGAATAGCAGCAAGTTCGGGAAGACCCATTGTTGGTTTTGCAGCTTTTATTTTATCTCCGGCAACAAACTTTAAGCCGTCATTTTCTAAAAGATGCAAGGTCCCGAATCCCGGAATATATGAATATCCAAGTTGTTTAAGATTATTCCTTATCTGATGGACATATGCTTTGATCCTTATTCCGGCTTCATAAGGATCGAAATTTTTCTCTTTTACTAAAAAATCGAGCAATGATAATTCGCCCTGTTCAAAAGTTGATTCTGTGAATACGAGTGCTTGGCTGGGCGGGAAAATGACATGCTCACCAAAATTAAGTTTAGCACTCGTCGTGACAAACTTAAATGTTCCTAATTCAGGAATTATGGCAGATTTTTGCCTGAAAACAAGGTCTAATAAATGTTCACTTAATTCTACCACTACCTTTAAATTTATAACTCCACAAACATATATAAATTATAGGAATATAGGTGACTATGCCAGCTTTATTTGCAGGTTGAATATTAAAATGAAAATGTGTAATACCGCTTTTTATAGCCTAATACAGTATCCTGAATTCTTTTTTGGCTGCCTATTTATACATCTTTCATACCTTTGACCGTTTCTTATTGAAATTTTTATGGAAAGCAAGGATGCTTAAAATACTGGATTGGTTTATCATAAAGAAGTATTTAACTACTTTCTTTTTCACGGCTTTCATCTTTACGATGATCGCCGTAGTAATAGATACAAGTGATAAACTTGAAAAATTTCTAAAAGAAGATGTCACCTTGCAGGAAATCGTTTTTCAATATTATGGCGCATTCATACCACATATCAATTGGCTGCTCTGGCCATTGTTCTCCCTGATTAGTGTTATATTTTTTACTTCAAGAATGGCTGCAAATTCTGAGGTCATCTCTATACTCAATGCGGGTGTAAGTTATACCAGGTTTCTTAGACCTTACTTTGTTTCAGCGGGATTGATCTGTTTTTTCCATGCAATAGGTAATCACTTTTTTATCCCAATGTTAAATAAAAACAGGATAGAATTTGAAGCAAATTATATCAAAAAAACTAGTGACAGACACCAAAACAATGAAGTGCATCTAATGCTTTCCAAAGATGACAAAGTATTTGTAAGATTTTACAATCGCTCCGATAGTATGGCCAGGGATATGCGTATCGAAAGATTTAAAGACGGCCAACTAGTAGAGGAATATAAGGCAAGAGAAGCAAAATACACCGGTGATTCTAATATCTGGGAGTTAAAAGGAATTGTACAGCACACTTTTAATGGCTTGGATGAGAAACTTGTTGTCATCCCAAGAGATACTGTCCGAATGAAACTCAATCTCACTCCGGATGATTTCTTTACTATCAGAAATTATAAAGAAACCCTGCCAACACCAAAGTTATTAAGGTTTATTGCAAAAGAAGAAACAAGAGGATCGGGTGTAGACGGCGAATACAGAATAGAGTTTCATAGAAGGACAGCCGACAGTGCCACTTTGTTTATACTCATGTTGATCGGTGTTTCTGTCGCTTCACGCAAAGTTCGAGGTGGTATGGGTCTCAATCTGGCTGTAGGAGTCTCACTCGGTGCATCTTATATGATTTTATCCAAATTTTCTGTGACCTTTGCTCTAAGTAATATCCTACCTCCTATGCTGGGTGTTTGGATCCCAAATCTGATATTTATTGGAGTTTCGATCTGGCTGATCAGTAGGGCGCAGAAGTAAGAGGGTAGATCAGAAGTCAGATATCAGAAGTCAGATATCAGAGGTCGGAGGGCAGAGGTCAGAGTGAGTCAAAAATAGTCGCAAAAGTCAGAAGAAGTTAATATGATAATGAGGACTCTAATACTAATATTATGAAGATATTAAGGCACACTTTAATATTCATTGCACTTATTATCATTATAGTAATCTTGTTTCGGAGAAATATATACAGGCAAATTATCACTTACAAATCCATAAGTGAACGAACAATATATGAGGCCACAAATAAAGAATTTCTCAACTATATTGATCGAGAAACAACTTTAAAACAGGATGTTGAAATTGAAAAATTAATCAAAAATTGCCTATCAATAACATCTGATCATTTAAATTTTACTTCAGGGCAAAATGATACAGATCCCAATAAGCTATTCAACACTAAAACTGCTCATTGCATAGGATATGCCTCTTTTTTGGCTGCAGCTTGTAATTATTTAATTCAAAAAAATGAACTTAAAGATATATGGATTGCGAAACCTCAGATTGGTCAAGTATATTTATTTAAAACAAATATCCACAATTACTTTTCGACACCATTTTTTAAAGATCATGACTTTGTAATAATTGAAAATCTTAATACAGGAGAGAAATATGCAGTTGATCCATCAATGCATGACTACCTGAGAATAGATTTTATTACCATTTAAATAAATGGCTTTGTTCAGTTTATTTAATTATAAATGAAATATATCACAAAGGTTCTCAAAGAAAGCCCAAAGTATCACAAAGACCACACATAACTGAGAAGGTCATTCTAATTTCGTCTTTCTGACTTCTAATTTTAAATTAGGAAGGAAGAATATCAAAAAGGTCATTAACCAATGTGGGTCCGACTCTCACAAAACCCTCACCCATGATCACACCACCGGCTCTTCCCATTTCTCTGGCTCTTGCTTCCAGAAAAGCCCAAAAATCCTCGCCACTTATAGGAGTTTTTACATTTCCTTTATTCCAAAAAAATTGAGATGCATAGGATTTTATTACTTCCATCTTTTTATCCTGATACTCACCGATATCCACAACCACATCCGGAGACAAATGCAGATCCTGAACATAGTTTAAAACAATTTTCGGCCGCCATTTTTCCAATTTATTTCCTTCCTCATTCAAAATTTCAACTTTTGATAGACCACTTATGAAACAAGCCTCATTCACCAATTGTGCCGCCCGGCCATGATCCGGATGCCTGTCTGAAGGAGCGGTAGCGAGAATTATTGAAGGCCGGGCTGTTCTGACGACCCGTGCCACCTTTAAAATATTTTCTTCATTTATTGTAAAAAAACCATCTCTCAATCCGAGATTGGTCCTCCACTGTGCACCCATCATCTTCATGGCAGCGTCAGCTTCCAACAATCTTGTCGGCCCATCTCCATTGGTTCCAAGTTCGCCCTGAGTAAGATCAAGCAATCCGACAGTTTTTCCCTGACTAATAGCTTTTAATACGGTACCTCCTGCACACAACTCCACATCGTCGGGGTGAGCCCCAATGGCTAAAATATCTATCTGGTACATTCTGATTTATTATTATTTTAAAACTTTAGTCTCGGGCAGTAATTTAAGATACTCATTGACCACATCATTTGGAACCGCCACATTGAGATTATAATATGAGATCTTCCACTGACCTTTGACCCTGGTCAATCGCCCTGTAGACTTGCATGGACCCATCCAGGTTTGTAAACATTCATCAAAAAGAATGAAATTTTTGCTTCCCAGCGATGTATAAATCCTATTATAAGGGATAAATTTCCAGGCTTTCTTACCATTAAAATATTTACCCAGATCCTTACCCATCGATGTTCTGTCCCATCTCTCAGTTTCATCTGTACCAAGGTATATCGCATCAGGGGTCATCAGACTGAAAAACCCGACAGAATCACCTACAGCAGCTGCTTTATGCCAGTTATCAATCACTTTATCCATGTCTGATTTTGAATTATCTGACGGAATGCTAAACAAAGAAAGATAAGATAAGCCAAAAAAAACCGGGCTAAAAAGTAACAAATTAATTAAAGTTGATTTCATTATTACAATTTTAAAAGGTTTAGAAAAGTTCGAATTTATTTTAAAGAATAATCAATCCGGGATCACCACCAGTATATTCTAATAAAAACTTAGTAAAAGTAAGAAAGTATGTTGATTTTAATTTTATTCTGGTTATATTCGCATTTACCAATAACTAAAATCACCAATAAGTTATGTTAGTAAAAGTTTTTGCTAGTGCTACCCATGGGGTAGATGCCCAAACCATTGATGTAGAAGTAAATTCCGGAGGTGAGATCCCTGCAGGTAAATTAGGATATTTCCTCGTAGGACTACCCGACAATGCCGTCAAAGAAGGATATATGCGCATCGAGTCTGCCGCTAAGAATAGTGGTATGAG
>JAYUWT010000417.1:0-8637 GCA_043753405.1 Saprospiraceae bacterium
AGTAACAGATATTGACGAACTGAAGAAGATCGCTTCCCAGGTGAGACGCGACATACTTCGTATGGTTTTCAACGCTTCCAGCGGACATCCGGGAGGATCATTGGGCTGTGCTGATTTTATGACGGCCTTGTATTTCAGGATCATGAAACAGGCACCTGAATTTCATCTGGATGCCAAAGGCGAAGATGCATTTATCATGTCCAATGGACACATCTCGCCGGTGCTTTATAGCGTCCTGGCACGCAAAGGTTATTTCCCGATAGAAGAACTTTCGACCTTCCGCAAGATCAATAGCCGTTTGCAAGGCCACCCTACAACGCACGAAGGATTACCCGGTGTCAGGACAGCTACCGGATCATTAGGACAAGGATTGTCTGTGGGTGTCGGAATGGCGCTGTCTAAAAAAATGGACAAAGACCCGAATTTTGTTTTCGTTTCTACAGGAGACGGTGAACTTCAGGAAGGCCAGATATGGGAAGCTGTGATGTTCGCACCATTCCACAAACTGGATAACCTGATAGTTATTGTGGATTGGAATGGCCAACAAATAGACGGGCCTAATGATAAGATCCTGAGCCTGGGAGATCTCGAAGGTAAATGGAGGACCTTCGGATGGAGAGTTGTAGTGACAAATGGTAATGATATGGAATCAATTGTTAAAGAATTGGAAACTGCCAAGACTCATCTTGGTACCAACATCCCAACGGTGATATTAATGAAAACAAACATGGGTTATGGTGTGGATTATATGATGGGCACTCATGCATGGCATGGAAAAGCTCCTAATCAGGAACAACTTGACAAAGGATTGGGTCAACTGGAGAAGACACTCGATGACTATGTTTATGATGAAAAATATGAAGTAAAAATCCCAAAACATTAAGAAATGAATATTAACGACATCGTATCAACAGGTAAAAAGGCAACGAGGGATGGTTTTGGAGAAGGGCTTCATGAAGCCGGCAAACGCAATGATCAGGTGATCGCTTTGTGTGCTGACTTATTGGGTTCTCTTAAAATGGAAGCATTTATAGAGGATTTTCCGGACAGATTTGTCCAGATGGGCATCGCTGAGGCCAATATGATGGGTATCGCTGCAGGTCTGGCCACAACAGGTAAAATACCATTCACGGGTACATTTGCTAACTTTTCCACAGGAAGGGTATATGATCAGATCCGTCAATCTATCGCCTATTCAGGTAAAAATGTAAAGATCTGTGCTTCACACGCAGGGCTTACCCTGGGTGAGGACGGTGCTACTCATCAGATACTCGAAGACATCGGTATGATGCGTATGCTTCCGGGCATGACGGTCATTTGTCCAATAGATGCCAATCAGACCAAACAGGCTGTTTTGGCTATTTTGGAGCACGTCGGTCCTGTTTATCTGAGATTTGGCCGACCGGACTGGCCCGTGTTTACCGGAGCTGACGAGCCCTTTATCATCGGTAAGGCACAACGTCTGGGTTCAGGGACCGACGTCAGCATCATGGCGACAGGCCTGATGGTCTGGAACGCTATAGAAGCAGCAAAAGCTCTGGAAGCTCAGGGCGTATCAGTAGATGTCATTAGTGTGCCAACCGTAAAACCCCTCGATGAGGCAACCATTGTGTATTCACTCAATAAAACTAAGTGTGCCGTCATATGTGAGGAACATCAGAGAAATGGTGGCCTGGGTGATGCTATTGCACAAGTGGCCGCCAGGAACACTCCTTATCCTATGGAATTCGTAGCAGTAAACGATAGTTTCGGTGAAAGCGGCAAACCTATGGATTTGTTAAAAAAATATGGGCTGGATGTGCCAGACATTATCAAAGCTGCCTTAAAGGTTATAAAAAGAAAGAAATAATATGACTAAAAAAGTCAAAGACTCAGTCGGAGGCAATAAAGAAATGCATTTTAACAGTAAGGTCATCCATGCGGGAGTTTCTCCGGATCCCTCTACCGGAGCCATCATGACCCCAATATATCAGACCTCCACTTATGTTCAGGATGAGCCGGGTGTTCACAAAGGGCACGAGTATGGTCGCACGAGCAATCCTACGAGATCTGCACTGGAAGCAAATCTTGCTGCTTTGGAAAATGGAACTTACGGGCTTTGTTTTTCAAGTGGATTGGGAGCAATGGATACACTGTTAAAGCTATTGACACCGGGTGATGAGATCATCTCCACCAATGATCTATATGGAGGCTCTTATCGACTTATGACCAGAGTTTACGGCAGGTTTGGAATAAAAAGCCATTTCATAGACCTCAATGATACTGTTCAGTTGGAAAAACTGATCAATCCCCGCACCCGCCTTATCTGGATAGAAACACCAACTAATCCAATGCTCAATATCGTTGATATACGCAAGGTGACAAAGATAGCAGAGAAGTACGGCATCATCACGTGTGTCGATAATACATTTGCTTCTCCCTATTTGCAACGACCTCTTGACATGGGTGCAGATATAGTCCTGCATTCATGTACAAAATATCTGGGTGGACATAGTGATGCCGTGATGGGCGCAATGGTCTACAATAAAAAGGAGATCGACGAACAACTTCGTTTTCTTCAGAATGCGTGTGGAGCAGTACCGGGACCTATGGATTGCTTTTTGATCCTTAGAGGGATCAAGACCCTGCACATCAGGATGAAGAGGGCATGTAAAAATGCAGGAAGGCTTGCAGAATTTTTAAAAAATCAACCTGCTGTAGCCAATGTTTATTATCCTGGCTTCAAGAGCCATCCGGGTTATGAGATCGCTACCGCACAGATGAAAGAGTATGGAGCGATGGTCTCATTTGATCTAAAAAAAGATTCATTGGCAGAAGTCAAAAACGTACTGAAAAAATTCAGGATGTTTAGTTTGGCAGAATCTCTTGGAGGTGTTGAATCCCTTGTCGGTCATCCATCCACTATGACGCACGCCTCTATTCCCAAGGAAGAAAGGATGAAGGTTGGGCTAACAGATTCTTTGATCAGACTGAGCGTGGGCATAGAGGACATAGAAGATCTCATAGCCGATCTGGATCAGGCATTGAAATAGAAACTCTTTTTGTTCATTTTCGGTTAAGGGTTTTATATTCCACTTATTTTGGATTTTTTTATCTATTAAACCATGGATTGTGAATAACAATGAATTTTCGATTTCAGTATGTATCCCCGTGTTCAACCAGGATGTGTCTACCTTAATTAGGGAATTGACCCATCAGATCCCCACTAGCGGTGGTCAGGTAAAAATAATTCTGGTGGACGACGCTTCAGAAGAAGGGTTTAAAAATATAAACACCACATTGAAGTTGCAACCCTTTGTGCATTACGAAGAAGTGCAAAGAAATATGGGAAGGTCATCGATCAGAAATTATCTGGGAAGCCTCAGCGACGACACCCATTTATTATTTATAGATGGTGACAGCATTATTGATAATCCTCGGTTCATAGCTAATTATATCACAGCTCTGAAGATCAATCCTGAAGATGTATATTGTGGGGGAACCCACTACCAGGAAACAAAACCCGAAGCAGACAAAATGTTGCATTGGAAATATGGAACAAAGGTGATCGCTGTCAAACATTCTCAGGAAGGAAGGGATGGCCAGGTGTACTTTATGTCTTCTAATTTTTTGATAAAAAAAGAACTATTCGATAAAATAAAATTTGACGAAGAAGTGATATCATATGGTCATGAAGATACTGCTTTTGGTTTTGAGCTTAAGAAAATGAACAAAAAGGTCCAGGGTTATAATAATCCTGTCCTGCATGGAGATCTTGATACCAATGAAGAATTTTTAAGAAAGGTAGAACATAGTGTTTTAAACTTAAAGCGTTTGGAAAAAAATTCTTCCATTGAAGAACACTTATCAGGGATCAGACTGGTAAAACGGGGGAAGTCTATCAAAGATCATGGGCTAAGCGGTATCTATAAATTTTTATTTTCGATGCTCAGGAGACCGGTTCTCAATAATCTCCACGGAGCTCATCCTTCATTGATTGCTTTGAATTTTTATAAATTATATTTATACCTAAAATAATTAAATCCATTGCATGAAAATAGGTTTTGATGCTAAAAGACTATTTCAAAACACTACCGGCCTTGGAAATTATTCACGTACTTTAGTCAATAACCTGCATGATTTTCACCCAGAACATGAACTGTATTTATATGCACCGAAGTTAATAAACTCGCAACGTAACGCACCTTTTCTAAATGGTAATTACTACCTGAGATCTCCCACCGGAATTTCCAAATTAGGCTGGAGGAGCTTGGGTGTAGTGAAGGAAATGAAACGCGATAAAGTAGATCTTTACCACGGACTGAGTCATGAATTACCGATCGGAATAAAAAATTCCAAAATAACTTCTGTTGTGACGATCCATGATTTGTTGTACAAATATTTTCCTATGGATTTTCCTGCCATAGACAGATTTATCTATGATATTAAATTCAGATTTGCCTGTGAACATTCCGATAAGATCATAGCAATCAGTAAAGCCACACGTGATGATATAATAAAACATTATAAAGTTGAACCTGATAAAATAGAGGTCATTTATCAGACAGTATCATCCGAATTCACTAAGGATATCACCGCAGAGGAAGCATCCGTCGTCGCTAATAAATATAAACTTCCACAAGAGTATATGCTCAATGTAGGTTCTGTCATTAAACGAAAGAATCTTGAATTGCTCATAAGGGCTATGGATCTTATCCCTGATTCTAAAAAAATACCACTCGTCATCGTAGGCACAGGTACCAAATACAGGGATTTTATTTCTGATCTGATCAACTCTCTGAGACTTGATAAATGGATCACCTGGATCAACGAACTTTCTCTACCTGAGTTAAATGTAATATACAGAAATGCTCTGTTTTCAGTATATCCGAGCCTGATGGAAGGTTTCGGGCTTCCTGTGCTTGAGTCTATCATGACGGGCACTCCTGTCATTACATCCGGGCGTTCTTCATTGTTAGAAGCAGGTGGTAACATCGCCACTTATATAAGTGGTGACAATGTGGAAGAGTTAAGTTTCAAGATACTCGAACTTACTTCGGGATCCGGATCTCCTTTGGATAAACAAAGTATTCAGGACCATTTGAATAAATTTGATGCAAGGATTTTGACGGAACAATTAAACCTGGTGTATCATTCATTAGAAATCAGACACTAGACACTAGACACTAGACACTAGACACTAGACACTAGACACTAGATACTAGATACTAGATACTAGATACTAGATACTAGATTCAATAATCGCCTGCTTTAAATTCATAGTTTTACAGCCGGCTCTCATTATTCATTTTTCATCATTCATTTTTCATTAACTCAAATGCCCGGAGGTTCTTTCGTTTCCGGCATCATATCCACAATGATTCCTGCTTCATTAGCTCCATATTCCCTTTTGAACATTTTGATCAGGATTAGGAAGGTGGAAACGAGAAAAGGACCAAAGACCAGTCCGGGTAGGCCGAAGAGGTTCAAACCCATAAAGACACCAAGAAAAGTTACTACGGGATGCACATCCGCCATTCTTTTTGAAATGATTATCCGGATGAGATTGTCGATATTGCCGAGGACGATGAGACAGCCGACGCCGACCAAAACTCCTTGCCAGATATTGCCCATTGCAAGAAGTACTATGGTGATCGGTACCCATATCAAACCGGTACCCACAAGTGGAATTATAGAAGCGGCCCCGGTGAGGGTGGCCCAAAGTCCTGCATCTGCCACTCCGGCGATCTTATATAAAGTAAATGCCAATAATCCCTGAACTACCGCTATTACAGGTACTCCTACCGCGTTTATAAAAGTCATATTGCTCAATTCTGTAGCGAGAATGCCCAGATTGTCATCCCTCATAGGGAGATATTTGCATAGTGCTTTTTCCAAATGACCGTAATTGGCAAGGAAGAAATACAAAAGAAAATACATTACCACAATGGTAGTCAGAACTCCGAATACATTGTTCAGAATCCCGGTTAGAACAGCTCCAAGGTTTTCTGATACCTTACCTATTACCTGATCTATTTTTATGTCAACTGGCATCATTTTGATTTTTTCAGCCGCAGCATTTTTAATAGAAGTTAAAAGAGCCGGATCATTCAGATAAAATATGATCTTATTGACTATTAGAGTGCCCATTAGTGTAAATGGAAGCACCACTATAAAAAATGATAATAATATGATGATCACGGCCGCCAGATTGATACCTAACTTTTTCTTTTCTACAAGCTTGATCATCTGCTTTTTGAAAAGTATATAAAAGATTGTAGCTCCCAAGGCCGCGGCAATAAATGACGTAAGGTTGGTTATGATTACCACTCCCAAACCGATAATAATAAAAAACAAGATATATTTTTGAATCAAACGGTCACCTGTCATACTTATTAGGGTTTTATTATTTATTCAAATGTACTTTAAATTCAATTATCGGGCATTGTTTTGGCAATTATAATAAACTGCCTGGACGTTACGCTCTATTGCGTCATAATCAAAATGCAATCGATTATTTTTAATTAACATATGTTACAAAGTATGAATGAATAAGGTTCCCGGAAGTATAAAATTCCAATCAATAATGTTCTGATTGACCTTCATGATCTGCTTTTAGTTGGCTGGAATAGATCATTATAAAAGGAAGAGCCTCGTATGAGTTTATAAAAATTGTAAAGTGATTAATTCTGTTACTTGTATATTCGAACAGTACTTCACAACGAAAATCTGTATTCCGTTTAACATTTATTTCCAGATATCTTTCCACATCCTGCACAGGTATACAGATAGGAAAAGACACAGTGATACATATCATGTGTAATAATTTGAAATACATACGAATCAAACAATATTTGGATTTAAAAAGTCGAAATTTTAACATTCAGACGGTTTCTGTATATTTCAAAATGCATTATAATGGCTGGTTAACCGGTTAGTTTCTATATGCAGAGCGGCATTTATTTGTATTGAATTTTACTATTGTCAGGCATTTCTAAGACTTTTTTTCATAAAGGCATCAATTTTAGGTGAAACTTCTTTTTTTCGATTATAGTAGTATATTTGCATCCGCTATTAACAAATAGGGTCGGTTGGCCGAGTGGTTAGGCAAAGCTCTGCAAAAGCTTCTACGGCGGTTCGAACCCGCCACCGACCTCCCTTCTTTAATGAAAGATGAATAATGAAAAATGAATAATAAGAGCAAGCATTTATGCTGAGTTTGGACTTTTCCTCGATTATCCAGATGAATCTTACTATACTCGAATTTTATCAAACTCTCCCAATTTCCAAATTAGTTTGACCTCCCTTCTTTAATGAAAAATGAATAATAAGAGCTGTCATTGTTGCTGAGATTAGATTTTCTTCAATTAAGGTTCATTATTGTTCCATCTCTCCTCCACATTTTACAAACTGCAGAGGGATTAAGTCACCCTGTTTTATAACATATATTTATACGTTACTCGCTATTAAATAAATCGTAATTTTGAGAGCTTCAATTAGCAGATCCAAGTTTCCCGGCTTAACATTTATAACTTTTATATTATCAGGTATTAAGGAGAGAGCACTGAGATTTAACTTTCAGTTAAATATCTTCCCATCTAGCATTGCAATAACTCCGGAACAGGCAATTCCCTTAACTCTTATTACAGATTACAGATTACTAATTACTGATTACTGATTTCTGACTTCTGATCTCTGATCTCTGACTTCTGCCCTCACAACGTAATATAAGGCAACGCCGCTATACAAGCCGGATATTTGGCTTTTATCGAAAACAAGGTTCCGATACCTCCTTTTACATCCATGGAGGAGCCATGAGCGTTCAACGTATCCTTAGCAATTATGAGTCTCTGTAGATAAATGGTGTCAGCCATGAAATGCTGATCAATGATATCAATGAAACCTTCTGTATTGTTGCCAATGTATGTATTTATCTCATCCGTGGAACCAGCAGGCACTCCTTTTTGTTTCAATACTACTTTCAATTGTTCGTCTATGGTGAGGCCCTTTTGATTCTGGCAAGAACATAACAGGTCATATATTTTCTTGGGATCATTCCATTCACTCACTTTAGGACCACAAGAGATCAGTAAAAGAAGTGATAATAATAAGGTTTTATTCTTAACGATATATTTGTTAATCATATAATTGTTTATTATCTTTGTTTGGATAACTTTTAGAGGTTTAGTGCAATGTACGACTTCTTTATCATTGATAAAACCATTTATTAACCTATAAATTAAAATTGTATGGAGAATTCTTTAATCTGGACTTTAGTAATTGGCGGTATCGCCGGATTTCTTGGTAGCTTACTTTTCAAAGGTACTGGAAGTGGGATAATAATTAATATTGTCCTTGGAATACTTGGTGGTTGGTTTGGTGGATGGCTGTTTGGCGCTTTGGGATTTTCAGGCCCGGGGTACTTCCTTACTGCAGTTCTTGGAGCTTTTTTACTATGCTGGATCTTTAGCTTATTTTCCAGAAGAGCATAGTTTTTCATCAACTCCATTGACATATTACCTACTTCGGAAGATGAGCTGCTCAGGAAATGGTCGCTTATCTTAAGTATCGATCCCCGGAATGATACTGGTTTTAGTGAGGTAGCATGGGATGAAGATGATTATAAGATAGACAATGCCCTTGGTTGGGTTTATGGAG
>JAYUWT010000418.1:0-3330 GCA_043753405.1 Saprospiraceae bacterium
TTTGTTTTTAATTCCGGTTTTTTTTATTGCGAATGCTCAGAAATCAGGATTTAAATTCGGTATAAAAATAGGTATGAGTCAAACCGATTATGGCATTAAACAATTGGTTGTAAATGATCACGGATCGTTCAAGATTAATATTGCAGATACTCCGGTGGGCTATCATGGAGGAATAACCCTTCAGTTAAAAATTAGTAAACTGATCATTCAACCTGAATTTTTATTAAATTCAAGCCGTGTTAATTATAAGGTGACGGGAAATATTCCTTCATTAACAGATACTTTATTTTCCGAAAAATTTAGGGACCTTGATATCCCTTTGATGATAGGTTTTAAGTCCGGAGCTCTCCGTCTCAATGCAGGCCCTGTAGGCCATTTGCACTTGAGCAGCACTTCGGAATTGACAAAAATAGACGGCTATTCAGCTAATTTTGAAAAATTGTTATGGGGATGGCAGGCAGGAATGGGTTTAGATTTTTGGATCATTACTATAGATCTGCGTTATGAAGGGAATTTCACAAAATATGGAAATCATATGCAATTTGGAAATAAAACCTATTCTTTCTCCAATGCCCCACAGAGATTGATTGGATCGGTTGGTATTGTGTTTTAAATTTTTTTAGTCCTTGTTTCACAAAAAAAGTCATCTTACTTCGAAAGTAAGATGACTTTTTTTGTGAAAAATGTAATTGCTTAGAAACTATATCTTAAGGTTACATTCCATGTTCTGGTTGTTCCCCATTGTATAAAGTTATCCTTATTTACATTCTTATAATTTAAAGTAGCATTATCTGATGGTTGAATATTACTTGAAGCATAGGAGATATATTGCTCATCAAGTATATTGTAGATGTTCAATCTCAATCTTAAAGCCTGAGCATTCTTAAGATTGAATGTATAGTGCGCTCCAAAATCTAAAAGTCCGAAAGAAGGAAGTTGAATAGTACCTTTATTATTCTCGGCTTTAAATGTATTATCCAATGGTCCGATCTCAGCATACAATTCGTCATAATAATTGTAAGTAACATCAAATCCTAAATTTTTTACAGGACTGTAATCCAGACCAACTCCAAATGTGGTCTGAGCTGAACCTCCTACTTTTGCATCTTTAACATATAATGCGGGAACACTTTCTACCAACGATCGATCATCATCATAAACATCTTTTTTGGCATTGTCTTTGTATATCCAATTTCCTAAAGATGCATAGGCTTTCAGTGAGAGATTGGACATTAATTTTACTCTACCATCCAATTCTATTCCTGTATGATATTGATTTAAGTTAGAAGAATTCGTGAAGCCACCATTTGGAAAACCTCTTTTAGTGCCATTAGCAAGCGTAAGAGAATCCCCGGGATTAATTACAGTGGTTTCGATTCTATTATTCCATTGAGTAGCGTATAAGTTTAAATTAGCTGTTGCTATCCTTGACCTGAATTTATAACCAGCTTCCAGACCAATGATATTTTCATTCTCAGCAACGTCATTGACAATATTCTGGAAGTTCAGATAAAGATTGTCATGATATGGCTGACGTGAATAATAACCTGCATTTACATAAATACTATTGTTATCATTTACGTTAAAATTAACACCACCTTTAATATTATAGCCCGGATTGGTTATTTTATCTGATTCCTGATTTCCATCAAGATAATTAAACCGGTCAGTTCTAACATGTGACTGTGTTGAGACAGACCCTTGAACATAAGCTGATATTTTATTCTGAACATATTCAAGTTGCGCAAAAGCACCACCATAAGTAATACGTTCACTATAATCATAATCAATCCTGTTACCTTCATCTGCAAAATCAAAGATAGATGACCATGGATCTGCTTTATAAATAGTACTCACCTTATGATTGGGAGTATTTACATCTTTTTTATCCAGAAAATATTCTGCATCGATTAGATTCGTAATTTGTCTGAAGTGGACGCCGGTATAATTTCTAACATCCAGTCCAATATTGAAAGCTAAATTTTCAGTCAATTTTGTTTGGAAATTGGAAACCAAGCCGTACCATTGATGATTATTGACGGATGCTCTTATGATGTATGCTGAACTTCCGTCCAGACGGGCATCATTTTTTCTACCCAATGAATCAAAATTTATTTGGCCTGTAGCATCTTTTACATTCTGGCCAAGGTTACCTGTTCCACCTCCGCGGCCCCATGAAGCATAAAGTACAGTGGATAAAGTAGATCGTTGACTCAACTTCCAGTTCCAATTGACATTTGCCACGGGCTTATGATAATAATTTCTTCTTTCACTTAAATACTCACCTTTAAATGTCCCCCAGTTACCATTGAACCTGATGTCTTTAGTATCAAATTCTTTTATCCTTTTAGTAAAATTCTGATCATGCCATTGAGGAGCACCAGTTACTAAAAAGTTGAAACTGTGTTTTTCATTTGGCTTGTATCCCAGAGAAACAAAATAATTCTGTCCCTGACCTTTAGTTCCTTCAGCCCATCCATCTCCTTGCCAATGAGTAAGTAAAACAGAAAGACCGATTTTGTTTTTTAAACCTGTATTATATGCAATCGTACCTTTGTAATAATTATTATTACCAGCAGTCAATGATGCCCATCCACCTTCTTTGTTTTCTGTTGCTCTTGTAATAATATTAACGGTGCCACCAACAGAAGAAATAGCAAGTTTGGAAGAACCAAGTCCTCTTTGTACTTGAATAGCAGTAGCAATGTCATTCATTCCTGACCAATTGGACCAATACATATTGCCATCTTCCATGCCATTGATCGGTTGGCCATTCAATAGAAATGCAGTATTGGATTGATCGAATCCGCGTGTAAACATTTTCGAATCGCCATAACCACCGGCTTGATTAGAAATGTAAACCGATGGAGTACTTTTGATTAAATCCGGAAATTCCGTGTTACCGGACTTCAATTGAATTTCCCTGGAATTAATTGTAGAAACAGCTACAGGCGTCTGCCTGTCTTTTACAACATCAACTACCCCCATTACAACAATTTCATTCATCAGAATACCGTCATTTAACGAGATAGAAGTTAGATCGCCGTCACTGTTAACGGATATTGGGTCGAACCCTACGCTTGTTATTCTTAGGACCTTAACTTCATCAGTTGGCAAGGTAAGCGTAAAACGACCGTCTTCATCAGTTACTGTGCCAGTATTGAGGTCAACGATGAGGACTGAAGCTCCCACTACAGGAGTATTCGATCCTTCTTCGACAACACGCCCGGATATTTCTTTCTGGCTGAAAGAAATGTTAATTGCAAATAGAAATAGTAATGCAGAATAAATTATTTTTCTCATGGTTCATATTTTATACCACAAAAGTAT
>JAYUWT010000419.1:0-8601 GCA_043753405.1 Saprospiraceae bacterium
GTTTTGAAGATCGACCCCGGTGGATATTTGGCCTGAGCTATTCTGTTGTAAAGGGGTTTATTATAATCTTTCAACAGCGCTGCAAATGCCGTTCCACGACTTTGATTGATCGTTAATAAGTTGGGATCATAGGTGGGAGAACTTACGGCAGCAAGGATCTCCCCTGTCTTAGGTTCAATAGCCACGACGGAACCTCTTTTTCCCTGCATGATATCTTCTGCATAAGCTTGTAGATCGAGGTCAATAGAAGATATCATATCAAAGCCTGAAATAGAGATAGAATCCAGCGAACCATTTCGATAAGGGCCCACCGGCCGGCCAAGATTATCTTTCAGGATATATTGAATACCTTTTTTTCCCATCAGGAACCTCTCATACTGACCTTCCAGACCTGAGATGCCCACATAATCACCCAGGCCATACAAACCTTTTGATTTATCTATTTGTTTTTGGTCCACTTCTCTGATATAACCAAGAACATTAGCCCCGCTATTATGTGGGTATCCCCTGGCAATGCGCAATTGTGGAAAAAATCCCGGAAATTCCCACAAAGATTCCTGCAGCCGGGCATATGTAAATGGCGATATTTTTTTAAGAAACGGAAACGGGACGGATTTTGAGAACCTTTTATTTGCCCATTCTTTAGTCAGATTAGTAATAAAGGTCGAAGAATCAATTCCCAGGATCTTACAGAATTTTGCTGTGTCCATGTTTGGATCTATAGCGTTGTAAGTGACCATCAGGTCGTACATTGGATCATTATTGACCAGCAACTTACCATTTCTGTCATAGATCAGTCCCCGGGCAGGATATACCACATGCTTTTCTATAGCTGTTGCATCTGCCCTAACTCTGAACGAGGAGTCAAACAATTGAATTTGTGCTGCTTTCAGTAATAAAACAAAAGCGGAGAAAGCAAAAATTAGCTGTATCGTCCTTATCCTGCTATCTACCTTTATGATCATTTATTATTCCTTGGGATTAAACAGGTACATGTAAATAAGAATGAATATCATAGAAACAATAAAACTGAGCAAAGTTTTAAGTAATATCTCAATTATATAGGCAAATGTAAAAGCCTGGACAGAAAAAAGAAAAAATAAATGAACCAGCATCAAAATAGCTGAATACATCACAAACCAGGTACTGCCATATTCCCGCATCGTTGGTGATGATTCCACGCTGTATCCACCCCGGGGCTC
The DNA here is from genome assembly GCA_043753405.1 of Saprospiraceae bacterium. GTDB lineage: Bacteria > Bacteroidota > Bacteroidia > Chitinophagales > Saprospiraceae > Parvibacillus. The sequence continues at coordinate 1,203 of JAYUWT010000419.1, forward strand.
TATCCATGATAATACATATGGCCTTAGAAAGGCCGTCAGCACCGCAGCAGAAGCATGGATTCCCGGTGAATTGTAAAAAAAATCTAATAGGATACCCAAAGCGAAGCTATAAATTAGGATGAGACCATTGGGTGTTCTTAATGGAAATAACAGGATTATAAGAGGATAGATAATGACATTGGTATTGTCAAGAATGGGATAATTGATTGTAAAACTTGCGAGAACAAATGCCTGCAAGAGGAATACAATTACAAAACGGATTATATTTTTGACAATTAAACTACCCATATTAATTTAATATAGCATTGGCCAATGAATCTAATTGTGGTTTTGACTTGTCAACAATGACATACACATATCCCAATCTGTTAAAATTTGTAACGAGCTTTACCCTTAGATCATAGAAACTACTTCCTGAGTCGAAAGATATCTTATCTACCCTACCTATGAAAATGCCTTTTGGAAATATAGAACTGTAACCACTTGTAATCACACTATCTCCTTTCAGGATGTCGGCATGTTTAGGGATATCCTTGAGGTGCATGTAATCAGTGGAAACATTATCCCAAACCAATGATCCGAAATATCCGTTGCGTTTGATGGAAGCACTTATTTTAGTTTGAGAACCAAGGAGAGAAGCCACAGTGGCGTAATCACGGGAAGTATAACGAACAACACCTACAATGCCGGACTCATTGATCACACCCATTCCCGGCAGAACACCCAGAGCACTTCCTTTATTTACGGTAATGTAATTGTCTATTTGGTTGACTGAATTGGAAACCACCTGTGCTGATATGTATGTATAGCGTTGTTGATATACAGTATCTACAAGGGAATCTCTTTTAAATGATGCGTCTATGGTTGCGAATCTTAACTCTGCACGCAACTGAGCATTATCTTTGGCTATGCTGTCTGCAAAGGAGGAAAGCCGGTAATAACGACTTAATCTGTTATAATTTTCCAGCATGATGCCGGAATAAAAACCACTTGAATTGATAAATATTTCCTTTTGTCCACTATTGTATCTAATGATCAGGAAGAAAGAGATCATCTCAAGCAAGATAAAAAGAATGATTGTTCCAAAGCGCGCAAAAAACTGAAATAAATTATGCATATGACAGCGTTACGGCTTGCTCAGGTGTATTAAATACTTTTTCTGTCTATCAAAAAAGAAAACTTATCAGTATTTTTCAAAGCGATACCTGTTCCTTTTACTACAGCTCTTAAAGGATCGTCGGCCACATGTACATTTAACTTGGTCTTCTGGGCGATCCGCTTATCTAGTCCTCTCAAAAGAGCACCTCCACCTGTCAAATATAAGCCAGTCTGGAAAATATCTGAAGCAAGTTCAGGAGGGGTAGTCTCCAAAGCCTTAATAACTGCTTCTTCGATCTTTGAAATAGATTTGTCAAGTGCATGTGCGATCTCCTGATAGGATACTGAGATCTGCTTGGGAATACCAGTCATAAGGTCACGGCCGTTAACAAAGTAATCATCAGGTGGATTGTCCAGCACTTGAAGCGCAGAGCCAACATGGATCTTGATCTGTTCGGCAGTGCGTTCTCCGATGAGGATGTTGTGCTGACGTTTCATATAATTCATGATATCAGAAGTAAATTCATCACCTGCTATCCGGATGGATTGATCACAAACTATACCGGAAAGTGCAATGACAGCGATCTCTGTCGTACCACCTCCGATGTCGATGACCATGTTCCCTATAGGTTCCTGTACATCAAGTCCAATGCCTAGGGCAGCAGCCATTGGTTCGTGGATGAGATAGGTCTCTTTGGAGTCAACGTGATCTGCAGAATCAAATACAGCTCTTTTCTCTACCTCTGTAATACCTGAAGGAATGCAAATGACCATCTTAAGGTGGCCAAAAAATTTCCTTCTGTTCTCAATCATATTGATCAGGCCGGCTATCATGCTTTCAGCAGCCTGAAAGTCAGCTATTACGCCATCTTTAAGGGGCCGTATGGTCTTGATATTTTCGTGTGTTTTCTCGTGCATCTGCATAGCTCGTGTCCCGACAGCGATCGTTTCACCTGTTTTGCGATTGATAGCAACTATAGAAGGCTCGTCAACGACGATCTTGTCATTTTGCATGATGAGGGTATTGGCGGTACCGAGGTCGATGGCCAATTCCTGCGTAAAAAACTTAAATAACTTCATTTGATGAAAGCTTTGTGCTCCTAGTACTCTTTATAAAAGCACGCAAAAGTACAGCTAATTGTTTAATTCTCAAAAATTTATTCGAAAGCAGGAAAGATTAGTGGTTTCCGGCTAGCCTCCATGAGCATAATTTTAATTATGTAATTTATATGCTTATTATCAAGATGTTTGCAACAGATCCTTTCTCCCAGTGCAGATGATGCAGGGTGTGGATACACCAGGATGCATGGTTTCACCTGGCTGATTTTGACAAAGGCACAAAGACAACCTATCAATTCAAAAAGCCGGGCAATGGACTTTATATTTTTAACTTAAATGGCGATTTGTTTGTTAATGATCAATTGATCAACACCCGGGATGGCATGGGTATCTGGGATACAGATACAGTGACCATATCAGCAGAAAGCGATGCAGAATTTCTTATGATGGAAGTTCCAATGGCAGTGTGAGTTTAGAAGGTAGATGGTTGACGGTAGATTTTAGATGGTATCCTAATAATATATTCATATTTATTCATAATAGCTTAGTCCTATTGAATGAGTAAAATCTTTTTTAACTAAATACCATCTACCATCTACCATTTAAAATCTACCTTATTAATTAGATAGAAATTATAATTATTTCAACATAAACATAAACACCTGAAGTAATAACTAAAAACAGAAAATATTATGAGTAAAAGTAAATGGGTTTTGGATCCGACCCACAGTGAGATCCAATTTAAGGTAAAACACCTTATGATCACCAATGTCACAGGAAGTTTTAATGCATTTGATGTGACTGCAGAAACGATCGATGACAATTTTTCTGAAGCAAAGGTCAGCTTTTCTGCAGAAGTCAACAGCATCTCGACCAATAATGAACAAAGAGATGGACATCTGAAGAGTGAAGATTTCTTCGATGGTGCCAATTATCCAAAGATCACTTTTGAAGCCACCAATTCAGGTAATTTGGAAAGGGATGGTAATTATGAACTGGTCGGAGATTTAACCATCAGAGACAAGACCAAAAGTATCAGGCTCAATGTAGAAATGGGTGGAGTAACCAAAGACCCTTATGGAAATACTAAAGCCGGTTTTGCTATCAACGGCAAGATCAATAGAAATGATTTTGGACTTACATGGAATTCAGTTCTGGAAACCGGTGGTGTGATGTTAAGTGAGGATGTGAAAGTTCTTGGTGAGATCCAGCTGATTAAACAGGAGTAGAAAAGGTAGATGGTAGATGTTAGAAGGCAGATGGTTGTTGAACTCTTAATTAAACCTAACGCTTCGTACCAGGCTTTGTAGTTGTGGCCTTTCAGGCCAACATGAGCAAAGATTGAAAGATTGAAATTTATTAAAGTTTTCTGCCTTAGTTAATCAAAATCTTTAATTGTTCCAATTCATCGAATTGCCTGAAAGGCAAAAAGTGCAAAGCCCGGTGCACCGCACCGGGTATTTTTAGGGCTTGTTATGAGCTCTGAAGGAGCGGTATTCTTGTATGTTGGGTTTAAATATAAAATTCTATTATCAGTCAGAACCAAATAAAAAAGCATAAAATGGATTTAAATAAAATAGCCAACACCGACCATCCTATCATTGACCTCATAAAACAAAGGTGGAGCCCCCGTTCCTTCAGCACAAAACAGGTCAATGCGGAGCAGATAAATTCCTTGTTGGAAGCTGCAAGATGGGCACCAAGCAGTTCCAATGAACAGCCATGGAAATATTACTATGGTGTGAAAGGAACAGAGGGTTTTGAAAAGATCCTTTCTTGCCTCAGTGGCGGCAATCAACCATGGGCTAAAAATGCATCAGTATTATTTATAGCCGCAACGAGGAAAACAACTGAAGGCAAAGGAAGCGTCAATGACTGGGCAGAGCACGACCTCGGACTTGCCAATATGCTATTGATCCTGCAGGCAACATTGATGGGTATTTACACTCATCCTATGGCCGGATTTGACAAGGCAAAAACAATAGCAACTTTGTTCTTAGATGATGATATTAAACCCATCTGCGCCATAGCTATCGGGTATCTGGACGATGCTGATAAACTTGATGAGCCTTTTCGTTCAAGGGAAAAAGTCCTGAGGACAAGGAAGTCTATTAAAGAATTTGCGAAGAAGGTATAATACTTTAATAGTATATTAATCTATCCAAAAAGTATATTCTGTATTTATAACTTTCCCTTCTTTTAATCTGATATTGAGTTCATGCCCTATGAAGCCTAATCCGTGTCCTGCCCCGCCCATATTATATTTCCAAATCTGGGTAGAGTCTATCCTAATACCTGGAGGACCCAGGATCAACTTAATAGAATTAGTATCCTGATCAACCAATTTCTTGCTTTTAAATAAATCATCCTTCATTAGCCATCTATCATTTATTGCAGATTTCCATTTTGTAGAATCAAATACAATTTGTTCTATATCTTTTTTATCAATTATTGAAAAATAGGAAAATAAATTTAATAAAATATAAATTAATAAAATTCCAATTAGAGAAATAACCATAATCCTTTTTATATTTTTCTTTTTTATAATAATATAAAATAGAATTATAACTAAAGCAGCAATAGGCAAAAAGTATGATAAAAAAATAATTGTTGCTTTCAATTTTTATTATTCTATGTTTTCCAATTTAATGTAATAAAAATTGATTCAAAAACAAGTTTCTTATTGAGTTGAGTCCAATAAATAAGGAAATTATTTACAATCCACCTTGCTATATATCAATCCTTCATATTTAATAGTAGAAGGGTCTTTAATATAAGAAGAATCACCTTTTACTTCTTCTGCACCTATACCCGTGATCAGCATATCACCCCTTACTTTCAAGTTGATATTGCGGACACTCGACATTCCTTCAGATTCAAACCGGTAACTAACATTGAGAATATCTTCGGTCAGGGTCCCTGTAATAGTTCCGTGACTGCTGTCTTTTTCATAGTTATCGAAAGCCATTTGCCCGGTGGCCATTCCACCTGTGAGCGTGATATCAAGAGTGTATGTATCCCTTTTCATGGTATATTGAAAACAATATGTTCCATCAGGTAAAGCTGCTTCCTTGCCATTCAGTTCAGTAGTAGGCAGTTCTATTTGAGACGGATCCTTTATCTCGTCACGGGAACTATTCGATTGTTTGCATGCTGCCATAGTCATAACCAACATGGCAAAGAAATAAGTTATGATCTTCATATGAAGTAGTTTTTAATAAAAAAATATTATAAAGGGATTTACTTATCACAATTCATCTTTTTGAATTTCATACCTTCATATTTGATAGTTGATTTGTCACTTATGAAAGCGGAATCCCTTAAAGATTCTTCCTTCCCTATTCCAAAAACAATTTGTTCGCCCACCAATTTCATATTGAGGTTTCTGATCGTGGTCATACCATCTATCTTGAACCGGTAAACTACATTGATGATGTCTCCCTTTATTTTACCATTGATGGCACCCCGGAAACTGGGTTTTTGAAAATTATCAAATCGCATAAAACCGGATACCTGTCCATTATTGATCTGAAATTGAATATATGCCTTATCCTTGTCATTTATATTTTGATAACAATGTTTACCTTGCCCTAAGGTACCGGGATAATTTGCCGGGGCCGGGAGAACAGAGGTACTATCCTGAGAAGATCCGGTATTAACTTTCTGACACGATATCAATAAAAATGCAAATAAAACAGGATAAACAAAACATCTCTTCATGGAATCCATTTAGTTAAATGAAATAAAAAAGCCTGAAGCTACGATTTCTCAGTAGCTCCAGGCTGTTTAATATTCAAAAAATAACCAGATCTGTTTTAGAATCCGAAAGCAAGACCAACATTGGCGTTGATTAGCCTGTTATTATTTTCAAATAATTCAATTTTATTTAAATCCAGGAAGCCATGAGTATATCCCAGATCTAAATTTAACCACATGCGATCTTTCAGACGATAATTAAAACCTAATCCGACTAACAAACCCACATCAAAACCTTCCACCTGATCTTTAAAATCTATGGTATTGCTGCCCTGTTTAGTTTTGGCTCCTGCAAGAAATGCAAGAGATGGACCTGCATATAGTTTAGGTCTGAAAGCCTGTCCCCATTCTCCAAAGAAATATTGGAGTCTGAGAGGAATCCTGACGTAAGCAATATTTGCGTCAGTATCCGTACCGTCTATGTGGTATCCCTCTACAGAATATAAAAGTCCTGCTCCCAAACCCCAATGTTCCTTCAAACTATAATTGTAAATTAGTCCTACATTAAAGCCGGGTTTGGCACTCGTTCCATCAGGCTCCCCTGAGACCCATGAGTGGTTATAACCCACTGTCGGACCGATAGAATGTCTGCTTTCTTCCTGTGCGGAAACCATAGTAGCCATCGCTACAAAAAATAAAATTGATAATTTTTTCATTCCTTTTTATTTTAATTATTTAATTAATCCTTTTTGTTAAGGGGTTCAGATCAAAATTCATAATTGGTGGGATTTTCACTTCCTTGTTTCAAACCATAATATTATCGATCAATCTGACATCTCCCCACCATACTGCTATAAGTATAACGGTAGGCCGGCTTTCGTCATAAACATCTATCTCATCAAGTGTCTGAGCATCACAGATTTTGAAGTATTCAAGCCGGGTTTCGTATTTTTCAAGTTCTTCTATGGAATCACTAATAATGGTGGCGATCTCTTCCCCATTTTTTAATGCCTCTTTGGCCTGAAATAAAGTAGAATAAATAATGGCAGAATCATTTTTTTGAACTTGTGAAAGTCTGGAATTGCGCGAGCTTTTAGCAAGGCCTGAGTCCTCCCTTTCTGTTTCAACTGCCCTTAAGATGACTTTAACATCCATGGTTTTGATCATCTTACCAACCAGTAGTTGTTGCTGATAATCTTTCAGACCCATATAGATCCTATCAGGAACAACAGCTTCGATGAGGAGATAAACGATCTGTAATACACCTTCAAAATGTCCCGGACGAAATACACCTTCAAGTTTTTGATCCAAACCTTCCATTTCCGGAGTAATTACCTGGGTTTCGCCATACATTTCTTCTGTTTCGGGCAGGAAAAGTATGTCACAATGTGCATCTGTAAGGAGTTGAGTATCTACCTGAATATTGCGAGGATACTTTTTAAAATCTTCGACGTCATTGAACTGGGTGGGATTAACAAATATGCTACATACTGTATAGTCGTTTTCCTGTTGACTATGTTTAATAAGAGCAACATGACCTTCATGC
>JAYUWT010000420.1:0-8601 GCA_043753405.1 Saprospiraceae bacterium
AGATGGTTAAGAGGTGAGAAGGTGAGAAGGACGTTACTTAATCTCATACACTTCTTAACCGGAAATAAATTAAAATTGTTTATTTATTTAATAATTACCGGCCATCAATGGTTTACATTGAAACTCTGGCTTCTTAAAACTTCAATCCCACAGAAACACTAAACATGGTAGGCTTACTTCCGGCTTGCTGAGCATACAGATCAGTCAGTCCCCATTCGTAATTGGCATCAAGAGAGAATATCAATATATCGATTCCTGCTCCGACGTTCGCACCATAGTTCCATGTATTAAAGTCGTCTTTGGCGAGCCCTCCATTTTCTTTTACGTTGAGCAATTTATTTGCTGTTCCTCCACCATGGACCCTCAATTTGAGCAGCCATGTATCTATCAACTTGAAACCAATGTTAGCCGGGATCTTCATGAAAGAAGCTTTTCCGGTTTTAATATCTTTTATATCCTCCAGAGAGGCGATAGTTGAACCTGTACTTACATAGTATAAACCGGGTTGAAAATAGAATTTTTTGCCCAACCTGACATCCACTCCTGCCTGCCAGCCTTTTTCGGCACTGCTGCGATCAATTCCATCGGGACGGTCTCCCACCCATAAATAATTGACACCTAATTTGGGAGAAACGGTAAACTGAGCGAAAGTGATAAGTGGCATGGTCAGTAAACAACAAAACGCAATCAATCTGTTCATGATCTTTAGATATTTTAGGGTTATGTATTATGACTTGAGTTAAACGAACTTTATAAACTTTATTGCCCGTTGACTTAAGCCATTCTTTTTTAAAGCGTTTAATTTCATTTAATTATTTTTGCAACTCCACTAAATTTTAATTATTTAAGTTAACTTTAAGAAGTATGCCTTTATTTTTATAATATTTTATGGCAAGTGTTAAGAAATTTAATAAGTCGAACCCCTCACCGGTTGTCCCATCAACCCGGACAGGTGAAGTCCTGAAACTGGGAGGCCTGATCCCTGTCAGGTATTTAGCAGGAATGATAGGATTGCTGGCCATTGCTTTTTACATTAATAGTATAGGCGGTACTTTCGTCATGGATGATGCCATAGTGATCAGCGACAATCAGTTTACCATGAAGGGGATTAGGGGTTGGCCGGGCATATTTGGAAATGATACATTTTTTGGATTCTTCAAAGAAAGCGGAAAGGACCACCTTGTCGCAGGAGGCAGGTACAGACCATTTTCGCTTGCATTATTTGCTCTCGAAGGAGGTATATTTGGATTTAAACCCGCCATATTCCATTTATTCAATATCATCTATTATGCACTGACCTGTATGTTGCTCTTTTTACTGATCAAAGCATTATTAAGCCGGCGGTTTGATAAAAATACCGCTTTGCTTACGGCTTTTTTCTGCGCCCTGATATTTACTATCCATCCTATTCACACGGAGGTTGTAGCCAATATTAAAGGCAGGGATGAGATCCTGTGCTGTTTGTTTGGATTGTCGGCTATTTATTTATTGTGGCAGGGTGCAATGAATAATAAGATAAGGGATTCTGTCTTATCAGGAGTATTCATTTTTTTGTCATTGTTGTCCAAAGAAAATGGAATTGTTTTTATTGCTCTGGGCCCTCTGGCGATCTGGTTTTTCGCTGATGATAGAAATATAAAAAAAATAATAGCTCATGCTATTCCGATGATGGTATTTACAATCATTTATCTGGGGATCAGGCAATCAGTATTGGGCAATCCTGACAATTCAGGACCCATCATGGAACTCATGAATAATCCATTTCTGGCCTGGCATGTCAACGGGTATTTACCCATAGAAACAGGGCAGAAGCTAGCTACTATATCAGTAACAATGCTAAAATATCTTGGACTGACTATTTTTCCGCATCCCTTGACCAGTGATTATTATCCAAAGCAGATCGCAATCACATCATGGTCTGATGTTAAGGCTATACTTGGCTTGTTGGTATATATCGGGTTAATAATTCTTTGTTTGGTCAGGTTAAAGAAAAGAGAGATACCTGTGTTTGGAGTGATATTTTATTTGATCGCTTTATTTCCAATGTCCAATATTTTATTTCCTGTAGGTACATTGATGTCTGAGCGTTTTTTATTCATACCCAGTGTAGGTATTTCACTGATAATAGCCTGGGTAATATATAAATATTTTATTAAAAGAGATTCATTATCAAAATTAAATACATTATTAATAATTATAATATTACTTTTGGGATTGAAAACTATAGCGAGAAATAGAGCCTGGAAGGATAATTTTACCCTGTTTACTACTGATGTTAAAGTCTCAACCAATAGTGCTAAGTTACAAAACAGCGCCGGGGGGATCCTGGTGGATAGCGCGTCCAAAGTGAAAGATCCTATGCTTAAACGACAAATGTTGGATGAAGCTCAGGCACACCTGCTCAAAGCAATTGAATTGCATCCTTCTTACAGCAATGCATATCTGTTACTTGGGAATGCATTTGCATATAAAAATGATTTTGCTGCTGCCGCCGTTAATTATGAACTTGCTTTAAAGTATAATAATAATTTTAAAGATGCTCAGACAAACCTTGCCATAGCGTGGCGGGAAGTGGGTAAATCAGCCGGAGAAAAGGAAGGCGATCTGGCTAAAGCACTTGAATTTCTGAAAAAATCGTTAGCTTTAAACCCCAAAGACTCAGAAACGAATAGATTGTTGGGCGTAGCGGTCGGTATTTCCGGAAAACCTCAAGAGGCTTTAATTTATTTCCTGGAAGCACATAAAGCAAATCCGGACAATGCTTTTTATATGTTTGATCTCGGTAGTGCATATGCCAACGTGGGAGATGCCGAAAAAGCAAAATTTTATCATGCAGAAGCGATCAAACGGGATCCTTCATTGCAGCAAAGACTAATGAAGTGAAAGGAACACAGCAATATTTTAAAATTATAGCATTTGGCATTATTCTACTAGCCAGCATGGTCGTGTCGGGCATTTCCAATGTTTCAGGAGTGCCTGTGAAAAGAGGGCCACTCCAAACCCAGGCCCAGTGGGCAGACTCTATGTTGCTGAGGATGTCCATAGATGAAAAAATAGGCCAATTGTTTATGGTGAGGGCGCATTCAGATAAAGGTGCTGATCATGTCAGGTATATAAAAAGCCTTATAACCACATACAAGATAGGCGGTCTTTGTTTCTTTCAGGGCACGGCAGAAAAGCAGATACAATTGACCAATGAATATCAGAAGCTTGCAGCACCGGTTCCACTGATGATCTCGATGGATGCCGAATGGGGTCCGGCCATGAGATTTAAAACAGGTGTGGTCAATTTTCCGAAGCAAATGACCATGGGTGCCATCCAGGACAATAGGATCATATATCAGTTCGGACGGGAAGTAGCAAGGGAATTAACGCGCCTGGGAGTGCATATCAATTTTGCCCCTGATGTAGACGTCAATAACAATGTCAATAATCCGGTCATCTCGACCCGATCCTTTAGTGAAAATAAATATGTGGTCAGCCAAAAGGCATATATGTACATGCTGGGCTTGCAGTCTGCAGGGGTCATGGCATGTGCCAAACATTTTCCGGGACATGGGGATACCAATGTAGATTCACATTATGATGTACCTGTACTGCCGTTTGATAGAGTCCGGCTCGAAGAGCTGGAAATGTATCCTTTTAAAGTTATGATCAATCAGGGAATTCAAAGCGTCATGATCGGTCACCTGGTTGTGCCGGCTCTTGATTCAACCAAAAATGTACCGGCTTCGCTTTCCAAACCTATTATCACAGGTTGGTTGAAAGAGAAATTGAATTTCGATGGATTGGTATTTACCGATGCTTTAGATATGAAAGGAGTGACTAAAAATTTTGAAAAAGGTCTAATTGAAGTTAAAGCCATTCAGGCAGGAGTGGATGTCTTATTATTGCCTGAAAATATTGAAATCGCAGTACGGGAGTTAAAAAAGGCTTTGAAAAATGGCGCGATCACTGAAACCCGCCTCAATGAAAGCGTCAGAAAAATATTAGAAGCTAAGTACAGGTTTGGTTTGACTGTCCCTGTTTCTATTTCAACCAAAAATATAACATCCGATCTTATGACCGGTGAAGCCCGGACTTTAAAGCAAAAACTAATAGAGCAGGCCATCACTATGGTCAAAAATAAGGAAGGACTGATACCTATAGCAAGTATAGAAAGAAAAATTGCCACCTTAGCTGTGGGTAAAACCGGAAAGTCGCCATTCCAAAATCAGGTGGACGCTTATTGCAAAGCAAAACATTTCAGTTTTGATGATGTAACAAATGCTGAAGACCAGGATAAACTACTGACCCAACTTGACGCTATGGACCTTGTGGTGGTAGGTGTCACTGCCATGAATAATTCCAATAAAGACAATTTTAAAATAAACAAATCTGCTATTGATTTTATTAATAAGCTCTGCGACAAAACGAAAGTCATTGTCATCGCATATGGAAATCCATACAGTCTTGGAAATTTTGTAAAGCCACACTCAGTCATCTGTGCCTACAATGATGATGATCTATCACAATCTCTTGGCATACAGGCAGTATTTGGCGGGATCCCTATTACAGGAAAATTACCTGTAACGGCATTGCCTTATCCTTTCGAGGGAGGTCTTGAAATCAATTCTACAACCAGGATCAGTTTTGGTGAGCCGGAAAGTGTAGGTATGGACTCTGAAACCCTGAAAAGACTGGACGACCTGGCAAAAGATCTCATTCGCAAACAGGCTTCACCCGGCTGTGAATTTTTAGTGATGAAAGATGGAAAAGTGGTCTATAGCAAACAATTCGGGAATTATACATACTCAGCAAAATCTCGTCAGATCAATGAAAACACATTGTACGACCTGGCATCTATCACCAAGGTAGCGGCAACTACAATGGGTGTGATGAAATTATATGAAAAAGGTGAATTGGATATTTACAAATATCTTGGAACATATTTACCTGAATTGAGGGGATCCAATAAAGAGTTTATGTCCCTCAGGGATGTCATGGCTCATAGGGCCGGGTTATTTCCATGGATACCATTTTATAAAGAAACTTTGGTCAACGCCGGTAATAGAGTCAGGCCCTCTGCATTGATCTATAATTCTAAGAAGACAGATGTTTTTAATGTGAAGATCGCCAACCGGCTTTATATGCGTGGTGACTACGTCCCTGCTATCTGGGATCAGATTATAGAAGGCCAGACATTGCCGGGCAATGATTATAGATATAGTGACCTGGGTTTTATTATGCTGAGAAAAGCTATTGAAAATGTAGCAAAAATGCCTATCAATAAGTATTTAGATGATACTTATTACCGTCCTATGGGACTTTATACAATGACTTTCAAGCCTTTAGAAAAATTTCCTCTATCGCAGATCGCTCCTACTGAAGATGACAGATATTTTCGTCAGCAGATATTACAGGGTGATGTGCATGATATGGCTGCAGCAATGTTAGGAGGAGTTTCAGGTCATGCAGGCCTGTTTAGCAATTCCATTCATTTAGCAACATTGATGCAGATGCTGGTCAATGGCGGAACTTATGGGGGACTAAGATATCTGGAACCTGAGACGATCAAGGCATTTACTACAAGACATCCGGCTGGGACCCGCCGGGGTATTGGATTTGATATGCCTCAGACGGATTGGAGTGTAACACAGAACGTCACTGCTAAGGCTTCACGTGAAACTTTTGGGCATATAGGATTTACGGGCACTGCGGTTTGGGCAGATCCACAGGAGAGATTGATATTCGTATTCCTTTCTAACAGAACATATCCCACTATGGATAACAACCTGCTCGAACGTCGAAACTATAGAATGAAGGCACACGCTATTACCTATGAGTCTATTAATAAATTTGATCATTCAGGAGATTTAAACGCTTCTCTTTAATCAATACCGGCATGAATTTTTTAATTATATTTTTTACCACAATATCTCTTTTAAGCCTGGATGATCTGCGCAGGCCTTTGACCGATGTCCATCCTATACATATTAGCAATACTGAGATCAATTACAACGGCAAGGAGAAAAACGTCGAAATAATATGCCGCATCTACACGGATGACTTCGAAAAGGCCCTCGTTCAAAAGTTCAGGCAAAAGGCTGATTTTTCTGCCAAAGATGCTGATGTTCAGCTAAAAGAAAGAGTAAAAAAATATCTGAAAGAAAATCTGAGCATCCTGATAGACAATAAACAAGCTGACCTCAGCCTGGTTGGATTCGAAATGGAAGAAGAGTCAGTGAATGTATATATGGAATATGCCCTGGCTTCATCACCTAAATCATTTATCATCCGGAATTCCATATTGTATGATGTTTATGATGACCAGATGAGTATCGTTCATGTCATCGTCGCCGGAAAGAGAAATACCAAAAAAATTAATTATCCCGATAAGTCAGAGCGTTTTGAATTTTAATTAAAAGTTATTATTAAGATGTTGAACGGCGATTATCAAACATTTAGCTAAAAAAGCTGTTTGTTTATATCGAAAACTGCATTTCATCCGTTCAGATTATTTAATTTTATAGTTAATCAAGACAGGTCCCATATTACATTATTGGATCGATCAATTAAATATTTAATTTAAAACGGACAGTTAAAATAGTTTGACCGACTCGTTACTTAAGTTATAAACCAAATACAATGAAAAAGGCTCTGATAATATGTGCTGTTGTGCTGTCCGGATTTGTGGGCATGGGAGCGGCTATTTATAACAATGATAAGCTCTTTGAAATAAGTAAGAACATAGAGATATTTTCCAATTTATTTAAAGAATTAAATACCTACTATGTGGACGATATAGATCCGTCTAAACTCATGAAAGTAGGGATTGATGCTATGGTAGAAACACTGGACCCTTACACCAATTATTTCAGTGAGACACAGATAGAAACCTGGAGATATCTTACTGAAGGAAAGTATGAAGGTATCGGTGCGAATGTCCAGACCATAGGAACTGAGATAACGATCATCGAACCCTATGAAGGTTGTCCGGCATTTGAAGCTGGCCTTAAAGCCGGTGATGTCATCGTAGCTATCGATGGTCAATCGACCAAAGGAAAAACTGCTGATGATCTTGGTGTAGTGTTGAGAGGAGTGCCCGGTTCACCGATCACAATAGATATACGCCGTCCCGGCGAGAAAGAGATCAAATCTTTCAAAATGAACAGGGGCGAGATCAAAGTAACCAATACACCGTATTCCGGTATAGTAAGTGACCATATAGGTTATGTTTCACTGACCACATTTACTCAGGATGCAGGAAAAAATATTGCAGATGCGATCAAAGCAATGAAAAAACAGGACCCGGAGCTTAAGGGAATAATCCTCGATCTGAGAGACAACGGGGGCGGACTTTTAATAGAGGCGATCAATATTGTAAATATTTTTGTACCCAATGGCATTGAGGTAGTAAGTACTCGTGGAAAGGTCCGTGACTGGGATAAATCATTTGCAACAAGAGGGCCGGCTATAGATGAAAAGATCCCGGTTGCTGTGTTGATAAATAAATATTCAGCATCCGCTTCAGAGATCGTTAGCGGAGCATTGCAGGATCTGGATAGGGGCGTCCTGATAGGTCAGCGTTCATATGGAAAGGGACTTGTTCAGAATACAAAGGACATTGGCTTTAATTCGAAACTTAAGTTGACCACTTCCAAGTATTATATACCTAGTGGCAGATGCATCCAAAGTGTAAGTTATAAAGATGGAGAACCCCTGGATGTTCCGGATAGTGAAAGGCATGTGTTCAGGACCAAAGCCGGGCGAAAGGTCCTGGATGGAGGTGGCATAACACCTGATATTATGATCGTGCCTGATTCAGGGGATGCTCCGATCAAGGCACTTCTGGATAATTATGTAGTATTCAATTATGTCACGAAATATATACAAACACATCCTACCATAGCTGCACCGGATCAATTTAAATTCACCGATTTTGACGATTTTATGAAATATGTAGAGGCTAACAACTTTCCATTTGAAACCAAATCTGAGAAAGAATTAAAGGAATTGGAAAGGTATGCAAGATCAGATGAATTTTTAAAGGTCCTGAAGCCCGATCTTGATGTTATGAAAGCAAAAATATTAAAGGAAAAACGCAATGTCCTGATCAATCACAAAGATCAGATCAATAGATTTATAAGCAGGGATATTGTAACACGATTTTACAATCAGAAAGGTAAAATAATCAATAGTATCAACAATGATATTGAGGTGCGGGATGCTATTAATTTATTGAAAGATCCGGTTAGATACAATAAAATATTAAGTAAGGTTTAGAGCCATGCGGCTTGGGAGTTTCTAACCTGTAGCCGGTCCGAATAAAACTGTCAAAAATAAAAGTGGACACTGAAACTTTTCTCAGTGTCCACTTTTGTTTTTAATGTGCTAGTTATTTTTCTAAGTCTTCATCCAGGATTCCTGAGATCTATTCAGTTTTTAAAATCTTTATATAATTTGTTTTATTATCACTTATTACACAAAGTACATAGGCATCGTCAGGTTCATCATCCAAATTGATCCTGGCCTTATTTTTCTCAAATTTTTCAAACAGGAGTGTCTTTCTTGATCCATTAAAACCAATCAGAATAACTTCTTTTATCTCACCGTTAATAT
>JAYUWT010000421.1:0-8599 GCA_043753405.1 Saprospiraceae bacterium
CTAAAATTAAATCGCTCTTCTATGAACTATTATTAAAGCATAAAAGTTTTAGCATAAATTTTGTAATAAATTAAATAACACAATTCTAATGTCTAAAAAAACAAAATTGCTTGTGTCATCACAATCATTTTTGTTATAATTATCTTATCCATTTTTGGGATCTTTAATAATTTATGCTAAAACTTTTATGCTTTAATAATAGTTCATAGAAGAGCGATTTAATTTTGATAAATTGTATAAACTTCCTGAAGTCGTATGGAACTTAAAAAGTAAATTTTCTTATTTAAGATATAGCATTTAACAATAATAGAATTAGAAAAAAACAAAATGGCTAAACAAAAAAGTACAAAATCAATTAATCAGACCGATCTTAAAAAAACCCAACTTGAAGACTTTACAGTGAATCCGGCAGGTGAAAAGATGGTAACTAATACCGGAGTTCCTATCAATGATGATCAAAATTCCCTTAAAGCAGGAGAAAGAGGTGCTACACTATTAGAGGATTTCATCCTTAGGGAGAAGATCACCCATTTTGATCATGAGCGAATTCCGGAGAGGATCGTTCATGCAAGAGGTTCCGGAGCACATGGAGTCTTTAAAGTCTACAAAAGTATGTCGGATGTCACTAAAGCAGATTTCCTAAATGATACTGCGGCTGAAACTCCTGTATTTGTGCGGTTCTCAACAGTGGCAGGATCACGGGGTTCGTCAGATATGGTACGGGATGCCAGAGGATTTGCTGTAAAATTTTATACCCGTGAAGGCAACTTTGACCTTGTAGGCAATAATATTCCTGTTTTCTTTATACAGGATGCAATGAAATTTCCAGACCTCATCCACGCAGTGAAACCTGAGCCGGATAATGAAATGCCACAAGCTGCATCGGCGCATGATACTTTCTGGGATTTTATATCCCTTATGCCTGAGTCAGCGCATATGATCATGTGGGTCATGAGCGACAGGGCTCTGCCAAGGAGCTACAGGATGATGGAAGGTTTTGGTGTCCATACATTCAGATTTATCAACGCAGCCGGCAAATCCAACTTTGTTAAATTTCATTGGAAACCGCTTCTTGGAGTGCATTCAGTAGCGTGGGATGAAGCACAAAATATTTCCGGTAAAGATTCGGATTTCCACAGAAGGGACCTATGGGAAGCAATCGAATCGGGAGCTTTTCCGGAGTATGAATTGGGAGTGCAAATCGTTGCTGAAGAGGATGAATTCAAATTTGATTTCGATCTCCTGGATCCTACAAAGTTGATCCCTGAAGAGTTGGTACCTGTAAAGAGAATTGGTAAATTAACACTAAACAGAAACCCTGACAACTTCTTTGCCGAAACAGAACAATCTGCTTTTCACATCGGGCATGTGGTACCGGGAATTGATTTTACGAATGATCCACTTTTACAGGGACGTTTATTTTCTTATACAGATACCCAATTAATAAGATTGGGTGGGCCCAACTTTCAGGAAATACCTATAAACAGGCCGATTGTGGAAGTCCACAATAATCAGCGCGACGGATTTATGCGTCAAACCATTAATAGAGGTAAAACAAGTTATGGCCCAAATAGCCTGGCAGGGAATGATCCCGCGCAGGTCAAGGAGGCAGATGGTGGCTTCGTCAGCCATAATGAACGCATCGATGCAAGAAAGATCAGAGCACGAAGTAAAAGTTTCTTTGATCATTTTTCTCAGGCGACATTATTTTTCAACAGTCAGAGTGAACCGGAGAAAAACCATATAATTAGTGCTTTAAGTTTTGAATTAAGCAAAGTATTATCAATTCCTGTCAAAGAACGTATGTTAGGTCTTTTGAAACATATAGATTCTAAAATGGCTAAGAAGATAGGAGATAATCTGGGCATGGATGTACCAAATATTGCATTGGGCGAATTAAACAAGAGTATGCCGGCTGACGGAAAACCTGCTGATTTTAGTTCTCACAAACCAAAAAGCAGCCTAGATAAATCAAAGGCACTCAGCATGGAAAATACCGTCAAGGACACTATCAAAAGCCGCAAAATTGCATTCCTTGCTGCAGATGGTGTCGACGGAGCTTCTCTAAATTCGGTTAAAAAACTTTTGATCTCTCAAGGAGCTGATGTAAAGGTCATAGCACCAAAACTTGGGAAAATATCAACTTCAGACAAAGGTTCAATCGCAGTCGACGAGAGTTTCCTGACCGCCTCATCCGTGTTGTATGATGCTGTATATGTGCCCGGAGGGAAACAAAGTATAAAAACATTGAAAGGCCAGGCTAATGCAATACATTTCTTGAATGAAGCATATAAACATTGTAAAGCGATTGCTGTAGATAAAGATGCTAAGGTACTTTTGGAAAGTACCTATTTCGGTGCAGAAGTTTCAAATACTAAAAAGGAAGGTAAAGCCGATCCGGGCTTGATCATCATGAAAAATGGAGGTACTGAAGGCAAAAAGTTTGTGAATGCGATCGCGCAACACAGATTTTGGGACAGAGAGAAACAGCGGGAAGTTCCTGCATGATAATAAAGAGGCCACTTTAGAAATAAGGTGGCTTTTTTTATATAAATAAAAATAAAATGGGCTTCAACAATTATAGTTGAAACCCTTATTTGCAGTTCCAATAGGACTCCCTGCCTGACTGCCGTCTTAGGCAGGCAGGGAACCTATGACCTAATGTTCTATATAATCAGGATTTTCTAAAAAAGAAAGACTCCAACTTTTTATGGTCGGAGCTTATTTATTAGTCCCTATAGAATTAACGACTATTCAAGTAATGTAGACAATTTGGTTATATCATTCTTTTGACTACTTTTAGCTACCTTTTCAAAAATCAAAAAGCATCATGCAAGAAATCATCGTTAAATCTTACCGGGGCGATACCGCCAAAGCGAATCAATTATTTATGAACGATTCGGTTCATATGGGAGCGCAAGGGTATACTCCTATCGCTCAAACTTATGCAGAGGGGACATATTCTTGCTTAGAATTTGGATTAGCTTTGTTAGCCTGCTTTATATTAATTGGATTTGTTATTTTCGTATACATGTTAATCGTAAAGCCACCTGGCACTCTGACAGTAACATACAAGCTGAAAGAATCAATTCAACAAAGCATAATTGGGTAGGTTTATTTTTCAGCATTAAATAAAAAGCCACCGCCGAGAGCAGTGGCTAATAATTCATACAGGAGAAAGTATTCAAAATGGTTGAATTAGACACAAATAGCCTTTTTACTAGAGAAAAGAAAATTTGAAATGAGAAGAAAAATAATTTTTATAATTTAGCTATTTGCCTTTTTAAAGCAAATCTTGTCAATGTCAATATTGGAGGAGGACATTAGCGCACAGCGAATCTGATCTTTTTACCGTTTATAAATTTTAACATGACTGTTTGTTAAAAAAACTCTTATCTTGTAATTCTAAGCTAATATATCCAAAATCCACAGTATGAAAAACTTATTTTTGATCGTATTATCTTGTTTCTCGATCGCCTTGTATGGCCAAAGTGTCCACTTCGGTATCGAAGGAGGTTTTAATGCTGTGAAGTCTTCCTTCCCATCCGAGCCGGCACCTGAAGATCTAAAGTTTAGTAATACAAATTCATTTATAGTCGGCATACCTATTGATGTAAGGATTTCTCAATTTTTCAACATTCATTCCGGAGTGTATTTTAGCCAATTAGGCACTTCTGGATATAATAAATATACGTATAGTTCAGGCTCTGGTTATTCAGAAACTAATATGAGCAGGAAAGTTAATAGTATAATAATTCCTTTGAATTACAAAATTGAAGTACCTGTTAATACTTTGAAAATTATCGCAGGATTAGGACCGCAATTGCAGTACAATGTTAGTGGTCGTCTCAAATCCAATGGCGGTATGTATGTAGGGGATTGTGGAATGCTATTGAGAAGGGATGAAAAACTGAATATGAGAACTGACTTGGCACGGTTTGCGTTAGGTTTTGATATACATATAGGTGTTCAGACTCAATCAGGTATTTTCGGTAAATTGTTCTACACTCCTGGTTTAACGGTGGTAGATAACAAGGACAATCATAATGAAAGGCAACAACAGCTTGGAGTGACAGCTGGATATATGTTTTAATTTATTATTTTATTGACATATTGCATACAAACTTCATTACATTATAAACTCAATGACATGAAATCAATTTTGACAATATTCATTTTTAGCACTTTACTCATTGGATGCACCAAAGACAAAGTCATATTCGAACCGTGGACTGAAGATGAGTGTATTCAGAATTTTATAAAAATAAATGAACTCCAACTCGCTCCTTTTGATCAAAGAGGTTGTGACTTTTATTTTATTTACAACTTTGAAGGTTCATATTATTTCAGTCCAATTTGTTGTTTTTGTAATGATATTCCTGCGATCTATGATTGCAAAAATATTTTATATGCTGCTAAATATTATGGACAAGACAATCAACAATATGAGGACTTTATTGAAAGGGCTGTTCGAATGAACGTAGTAGTTAAAAAGCCATCTCTACATTAGTTGATTGTAGGTTTTAAGATAATTTTTTAACAATTTAACACATGGGCAGTCATTTATCTTTATGTGATAATTATTTGAAATAGGCTCCTTTAGTTGTGCGTAAGCTATTGTAATATCATAAAATTACTTGAACGTCAAGAAGAAAGAGATCGATATTATAATAGTCAGGAAAGATCCCTTTAAACAGGAATTAAGATTAACGGAACCACTAAGGATAACTGTATTGAGATTGAAGGGGTGTGGGCTGTAATTGAAGGTGTGACGTAAAAGATCATTATTATAATTCCTTGTTACAATAATTGCTCTAAAACAGTCATTGAGTTTTTTAAGTCCACCTCTAATACTTCTTTTAGTTCTAAGTATAACTCATCGGACATATTGATAGTGTCCCATAACGCCAAAGCGATAATTAAGCTTGTTTCGTCTAACTCTTTCATACAACATACAACTGCAAAATATAAATAAAGGTTTAAAAAGAATATTGGGCTAAAATGTTCCTTATATCATAGTCTTGTTTAACCCATTGTTTAACCTAATAGAAAAGGGTTTCAGACAATCGTCCAAAACCCTTGCAAATACTTGTAGTCCCAATAGGATTCGAACCTATGACCTACTGCTTAGAAGGCAGTTGCTCTATCCAGCTGAGCTATGGAACCAGAAGTTGCCATTTTTTCAAAATGACTGCAAAGATAAGTTTTATTTACAAATCAATGATCTACTTTTCTTAAAAAAATAAATGTTAAAGCTTTCTATTGAATACCTCGTTCCTGCATCACCGTCCTGATGCGCTTAACCATGAAAAACAGAATGACAAAAGCAAACATGACAAGACAGAAATTCATTAGGAAAAAGTTCACCTTGTTGTCAAAGGCTTCCCATAAACCCGCCAGGACTCCGGACAACTTATTACCTATACTAGTCGCAAGAAACCAGCCACCCATTAATAAAGCGGTCAGCCTAGGTGGACTGAGCTTGGAAACAAGGGACAAACCCATTGGGGAAAGACATAACTCCCCGATCGTTATCACCCCATATGTTCCAATGAGCCACCAGGCACTGGCCTTTGATGTCTGAGAGTCAGTAAAATAAGCTGCTCCGACCATGACCAGACACGAAAGTGCGGTGACCAACAATCCGATAAGTAGTTTATAGGGTGTCGAAGGCTCCTTCTTCCGAGCTCTTAAAAATCCCCAGAATCCAACGAGCACAGGTGTAAGTATGATAACCCAGAAAGGATTGATGGATTGAAGCAGTTCTGTATTAAAAACACTAACTGATTCTCCTTCCGCAGGCATATTTTCAGGATCAAGATTACGCAGATAAATGTCTTTCCCTTGCTCTTTCACCACCTCTCCATTTTCTTTGACCACTCTGAAAAATTCATCATACCTGACTACTTCCTCAGTCTTGTTGGTGACATTCTGGACAAGATAGATGCTCTCTGCAGGCTTCTGAATGGCTGCCGGTACTTCCCGGTCTGTATAATACTGAGCCCAGGTAGTCAATGCAGTGCCATTTTGTTTGAATATAGCCCAAAACATGATACTCACCATAAATATGGCCAACAAAGCACCGATCGGCTTTTTATCTTCTTTACTCGCAGATGTATAGACAGAATAGAAAAAATATAAAACGGGAAGGCAGGCAAACAAAAATGCATCTGTGCTGTCAGAGCCCAAGATGGTGCCCGGTATAAACCAACCTAAAAGACCGGCGACAAGTGCCGGAAGTATAACAGTTGAAAATACTCTCATGATAGACATATCTTCTTTCTGGGCAGGTTTTATCACATCAGCTTCCACATAGGTTTTTCTCCCCAACCAAAATATTATAACGCCCAGAAACATGCCAATCCCGGCTGAAGCAAATGCTGCACCCCACCCTATCGAATTTCGCAAATAGGCTGCAAAAAAATTACAGATAAATGCACCGAGATTTATACCCATATAGAATATGTTGAACCCGGCATCTTTCTGTGCCCTATATTTGTCGGAATTATAAAGATTTCCTACCAGGGTTGATATATTTGGTTTGAAGAATCCATTTCCAATAATGATCAGGCCCAAAGATGCATAGAATGTAGGTAGTGTACCAATAGCTAAACCTAAATAACCAATACCCATCAGAATACCGCCTAAAATGATCGATTTACCATAACCCCATTTTCTGTCTGCTATTAATCCTCCCAGAAAAGGAGTTAAATATACCAAAGCTATAAAAGTACCATAAATGTCTGCGGCAGATTTCCGGTCCATTGCCATACCGCCACTTTCAGCATCTGTCAAATATAACTGAAGTATGCCCAGAAGCAAATAGAAACCAAAACGTTCCCACATTTCAGAAAAAAACATGATTTTTAAACCCGGTGGATGTGATGTGTCTGCAGCCATTCTATTTTATTTAAAAATATTTTAATCGAACAAAGGACTAAAATATACAAAATAATTTAATGCAAGGGAGGAAAGTTGGATTAGGGAGGGTTGGATCGCAGAGGGGTGGTTTTAATTAATTAATAAAGAGTTGGAGCGTTCTTATACTTTTTATATATTAAATATTGTATTTTCCAGAAGTGATCAAGGGAATGTGTATCTGAATTAAAAATTGATAAGCTATTAAAATGGTAGACATATTAAAGTGGATAGAATTCCGATGACACAACGACGTAGTGGATACTACGCCGAACCGCCCTGGCGGAGGGAATATAATCTTTAATTGAAAGTTTTATTTAGTCTGCTACAATCTTAAATCTGAGTGAGTTAAGAGTAGGATTTCCTATCCCGTCCCGCATTTACTGCGGGATGCGGGAGTGTCCGCAAAATTCTTTTTGCATAAAATTCAATCTCTATTCTTGGTTTTTAAATCAATTTAGCCCATTTCCTACAATTAGAAAACAATTATCCCTTTTCCACCTTATCTTCATAGAATGGATGAAATAAAAATTAAAGAAGAAGAATCTTCTACAACAAAACATATAAAAATTTTGATAGTCGGCGGTGGCCCGATCGGCCTGGCATGCGGTATAGAAGCTCAAAAAGTGGCGCTTGATTATCTGATACTTGAAAAAGGAACCATTGTGAATTCATTGTATAACTACCCGCAAAATATGACATTTTTTTCTTCTTCAGAACGGCTTGAACTGAGTGAAATACCGTTTGTATCCATCAACAGTAAACCCAACAGGAGTGAAGCACTTGAATATTATAGAAGGATTGCGGGTGCTAAGAAACTCAAAATTAATTTATTCGAAAGAGTTATTTCGATCAAAAAAAACCATTCCGGAATTTTCGAGATCATCTCAGATAAAACCAAATATACAAGTGATAATGTGATCATCGCTACCGGTTTTTATGACTTTCCATATTTATTGGATGTCCCGGGTGAAAATCTTGATAAAGTAAAACACTATTATGATGATCCCCATAAGTATGCATTTCAGAAAGTCATTGTCGTGGGAGCTATGAATTCAGCAGTGGATGCAGCTCTTGAGACCTGGCGAAAAGGGGCTGATGTAAGCATGATCATCCGGGGCAATGAGATCGGCCCTCGTGTCAAATATTGGGTCAGGCCTGACATTGAAAACAGGATCAAAGAAGGTTCTATTAAAACATTTTTCAATAGTGAAATTGTGAAAATAGATGAAAAAACTGTTGAAGTCATTACTCCGGAAGGAAAATTAATTTTGGAAAACGACTGGGTTTTAGCCATGACAGGATATAAACCCAATATTGAATTTTTAAGATCCGCCGGAATCCAATTAAGTGATGATGGACAATTAAAGCCGCATTATGATCCGTATTCTTATGAATCCAATGTCCCCGGTTTGTATATTGCCGGTGTGGTGTGTGGAGGAATGGATACTCATAGTTATTTTATTGAGAATAGCAGGGAACATGCACGATCTATTGTTAAAAATATAGTGAAAAGTGAATTGTGAAAAACGAACAAGATAGATGCGAACAGCGAACGGCGAACAGGATTGAAGCGAACGGCGAACAGCGAACAGGATTCAAGCGAACGGCGAACGGCGAACAGCGAACAGGAACGCAGATGAAGCTGATTTACGTAATGAGTTAAAGACCAAAGATTGAA
>JAYUWT010000422.1:0-3320 GCA_043753405.1 Saprospiraceae bacterium
ATTTCTAATTGAATTTTTTTTCCGGATGCCACAGAGGCTTTATTTTAATCAAATGTACGTTAGAATATTGAGTTTAGAAAACTTCTAAGTTCTTAAACTTCAATTTACAGTCTTAAACCAAAAGCTTAATGACCCGCTTTGAATTTCTTAACCGATTCAATAAGTCTTGGCACTACATCAAACACATCACCTACTATTCCGTAATCCGCTGCTTTGAAGAATGGAGCTTCAGGATCTTTATTGATAACTACGATCACTTTCGAATTATTCACCCCGGCCAGGTGTTGGATCGCACCTGAGATCCCCAAAGCAATATATAGGGTAGGCCTTATCGCGACACCAGTCTGACCAACATGTTCATGATGTGGCCTCCAACCGGAATCGGCTACCGGTCTGGAACAAGCCGTAGTCGCTCCTAATTCTTCTGCCAACTGTTCCACAATACCCCAATTGGATGGGTCTTTCAAACCTCTGCCGGCAGACACGACCAATGATGCTTCCGGTAAAGGAACGACGCCACTAACTGTTTTCCTTTCGATAACTTTTACTAATGATGTTCCTGCATCTACGTTTAAAGGTTTAACTTCTGCAACTGTACCGGATTTTTCCGGCTTGATCGCATTTCCCATCAGAGAAATGATCTTTCGGTCAGAAGTTATATTGTAATAAGCCCGGGCTTTACCGGAATATACACTTTTAGGAACTTGAAATCCATTCTCAGACTTGGGCAATCCACTTGCTCCTGATACACAGCCTGCATTCAATCTGACTGATAGCCTACCCGTCAGGGACTTGCCCATGGCCGTATGAGCCAGGATCAAAACTGTACCGCCCAATTGATCAAAAACTTCCGTGATAGCTTTGGCGAAAAGTTGAGAATCAAATTTATCGAAGGCATCATTTGAGACATTGTAAACTTCCTGAGCTCCATAAAGTCCTAAGTCTGAAGCATTCTCTGCTTTTCCCAGAGTAAAAGCTTTACAGGTAATTCCAAGCAGACCCGCTGTTTTCTTGCCATAAGTTACTGCCTCAAATGCATTCTTTTTTATATGGCCATCCACCGATTCTGCAAATATTATAACTGACATGAATTTTTGTTTTTATGATTAAATGTTTGGGTTGAAAGGAGTATGACTATATTATATAACCTTTGCTTCTTCATGCAACAATCTTACGAGTTCGTCGGTATCTTCAGGTGCCACCATGTGCACAGATTTTTTTGCAGGAGGCAATTCATGTGTTACAAGTATTACATGATCGACAACAGAAACCGGCTCCATAACTGTAAGAGGTTTACTTTTCGCAGTCATTATTCCTTTCATGTTTGGAATGCGCTGTTCTGCCATGCCTTTAGCACATGATAACACCAATGGTAAAGTTACTTCCATAGTTTCAGTGCCTCCCTCAATCTCCCGGTTGACCGTAGCTACATTTCCGGAGACCTCCAGTTTATTGCCATAGGAGATGAATGGAAGATCAAGCAACTCGGCAAGTGTTGCTCCTACCTCAGAGTCATTGTAGTCAATGGTTTCCTTACCCAATAATATCAGATCAAATTGTTGAGTCCTGATATAAGCGGCAAGCTGATGAGCGACATCCCATGCACCTTCAGGGTTTTTATTAATTCTGACAGCGTCATTTGCACCAATGGCCAATCCTTTCCGGATAATGGTATCATTCTCAGCAGGGCCGACATTGATCACCGTCAGATTTCCACCTGAGTTTTCTACCAGTTCCAGGCCACGAACCAATGCATACCACTCATCATAAGGATTCATAATAAATTGGACGCCATCTGACTGGAAATCTTTACCGTCATTTTTAAATGCTATTCTTGCTGTTGTATCAGGGGTTTTGCTGATGCAAACTAATATCTTCATTTTGATCTTATTTGAATGTAAAAATTTAAGTTCTTAAATCAAAAAAACAAAATACTATTCTTTTAACACGCCCCAAAGCCGTTGTATACGGAATAAAATTTTGTTTTAAAAGTTGCAAAGATAAGAAAAAATTAAATTAAAATGAATTAGAAATCTGTTTGATATTCATTTGATCATTAAAATTGTGATCTAAAATTTGATACAAAAAATAATTTTTTTCTAATACTTAAACAATCAGTATTTTATAAATTCCAGTGTTTTTTAATCACAATAATTGAAGTGATATTTTAGGAGTTTCAGATCAAAAGTATTATATTTACAAAACAGAGCATAGTCAGATAAAAATTTTCTTTGAAGCACAAATATTCGTTTTAAAATAATTGCGCGGAGAATAAAATAAACTCATTGATTATAAAATGTGGATGTATGATGACTGCAAGAATGGTTGAATTGATGGATCTTTTGGATCAGGATCACCATGATAGTTTTATATTGTTTGCCATAGCTAAAGAATATGAAGGCAACGGATTGCCGGACCAGGCAGAACATTACTACCTTGAATTGAAGAAAAGCAATCCATCTTATGTAGGCCTGTATTATCATCTGGCGAAATTGTATGAAGAGCTGGGACAGATCGAAAACGCTTTGCAGATATATGAAGAAGGGGTGTTTATGGCACACAAACTCAGTGATCAACATTCATTGGCAGAACTGAAAAATGCTAAGATGAATCTGGAACTGATGTTGTGATTATCTAAAAGGTTAAAAAGTTAGAAAGTTAGCGGGTTAGAAGGATCATAAAAAGAGGACTTGAGTTCTGCAACTAAAGATGATTTGTAACACAGGTTCTTTGCGCAACTTTGCTTTCTTTGCGAAATAGCCTAAATGTTTGTTGTTGATAGTTTATTGTTTGAATTAGCTATTACCTTGTCAGCTTATTACCTATTACACATTACTAATTACTTATGTAGTAGACAATACTCATCCTCATTATATATGAATACTGAATCTTGAGTTATGACTATAAAGTAATACTTCCTTTATAAACAAACTGCGCCGGTCCTGTAAGCCAAATGTCAGAAATTATTGCAGGTGTCATTTTTGCAGTGACAAAAAGAATTCCACCCTTGGTAAGCACTTCCACCTTATCTGAGAATAATCCCATGCGCATAGCAACGAGTGCCGCTGCTGTAACTCCGGTACCACAGGAATAGGTCTCATTTTCCACACCTCGCTCATAGGTGGCAACGCGGATATGATCAGGAAAAACTTCCATAAAATTAACATTAATGCCTTCCTCCTTATAAGGTGCACTGTTCCTGATCTTTCTGCCTTCGGTCACAAGGTCGATCTGTGTAAGATCTTCAACGATCTGTACAATGTGCGGAGAACCGGTATTGAGTTCATAAGTATTTGCCTCGATGTCCTTGATAATTGCTA
>JAYUWT010000423.1:0-3319 GCA_043753405.1 Saprospiraceae bacterium
TTACCCTGCAAATGAATTTGGCATTTGCGAAAGATACCAATAAACTAGTTAATCCCTATAATCTTGCAGAGGTCAATCTCAGCATCACCTATGACGAAGGCGGTCAATATTTTGTAGAAAAATGCGAAGCTATTCATGGCAAATTAATTTTTACGCTGGAAGCTGATCCTTCTGAAGAAAGAAAATATTTGGTAAATATCGGTGGTTTAGCTACCAGAAACCTGGATTATACTATTATCGGACTTACAGATACAATCACCTTTGCACCGGGACAATCTGTCTTAGAATTTCCTATCTTAGTTACACAAGATATATTGAGTGAACTCGATGAAGATATCATTATCACTGTTTCCGATATTCTCAATCAGGTCATAATATCGAGGATTACTACTTTCATACATGATGATCTCCTTCTGCAGATCAATGATGGTCAGCCAATCATTGAGTGCCGTGGAACTGAAATAATACTTTCTGCTCCCGGAGCAGCAGAATATATATGGTCACCCGCAGGCAGTCTTGACAGTACTACAACGGCTTCAGTGAAATACATAAGTAATACCTCAGGAATAGTGTCAGTAACAGGGTTCTTAGGCACCTGTACAATTACAAAAATGATCAATATCACTATTATCAATCCTGATATTATTTTAACTGCTAACAAAGATTCCGTATGTGGTCCGGAACTGGTTACTTTTACCACGCTCGTAGCGTTTCCGGCCGGTACTTATAGTTGGAGCCCTTCAGGCCTGTTTCCTGTCCAAAATCAGGCAGATCAAACAGTAAAGATCCTTAAGAATACCGACGTCATAGTCACTTACACAGTGCAGGGTTGTACCGCATCAGATACAATAAGCATAACAGTAGCTCCCGGTGTTGAATATACTCAACCTTTTATGGATACTATTGCTTGCAAGGGCGAAAGGATCTCTTTCGGTGATTTTACCAATGCTAAGAATTACGAATTCATCCCAACATCGGGCCTGGATTTTTCTGACATCAATCATCCGGCTTATATTGCAAACAAAGATGCCAGTTATCATCTTATAATTACAGCATCTGATGGATCTTGTACGCGGGAATATGACTTTAATATTGAGATCGCTGAAGGTAGTTTCGATCTTAAAAGTGAGAACTATGTTGAATTATGTCTTGGGGACAGTACTTTGGTAGAGTATACTTTTCAACCGAAATCAAGCAATATTGTCTGGACACCGATGGATTCAACTTTCAGAACTGTCACTGATACTTCTTTTTATGCGAAACCCGCAGTGACTACAGTTTATACCGGAACATTTTCAATAGGGCCATGTGTTTTTACACAATCCATTACTGTTAGAGTGGACAGTATTCCTGAACTCCCTATTGACAATTTACCAAATAAACCTTTTTATTGCAGAGGAGAGATCGTCAACCTTTTTTCTCCTTCGTATGATAAAACACATTTTCCCGATATCACTTTTGACTGGGGCCAGCCTTTAGGAGGGATCGAACCTTATAATAATTTGAATCTGACTGTAGTAACTCAGGATACCTTTCTATACATTCGAAAGACCACAAACAGAGCTTGTAATCAGGAAGATTCTATTTTATTGAATGTCAAAGTTCCGATCATTCAATTCAGCTTAACAGATACAACTGTTTGCGCCAATGCACCTGTTCCTGTAAGCGTTACTACGGAATTTGACGAGATTGAATGGACACCTACAGAAGGAGTTAGTTGCGATGATTGCGGATCAGTAATTATTACTACACCTAATACTGAAACTTATACTGCGACAATAAAAAGCGATGGCTGTCCGGCCGCCGCATCGATAACTATTACTATTAAAAAACCAATTATATCCCTAAGTGTGCATGATACCACTATATGTCCGAACGAACCGGTCCAGGTATCTGTTTTAAGCCCGGCAACCAACATTTCCTGGTCTCCGGCTCAGGGATTGAGCTGTAGTGATTGTGTAACAACTACCATTACTACCGCCAATGCGCAGGATTATATTGTGTCTGGAATACTGGATGGTTGTCCTGCTTTCGGAGGGATTGCTGTTCATATTACGCCCTCTATCACATTCAGTCTAACTGTATCTCCTCCTAATAATGTAGCGATAGGTAATCCGGTAACTGTGTCTGTGGTCAACCCTATTCCGGGCGCCTCTTACCAATGGAAAATAAACGGTCGGGATCTTGGAGTCCATGGATCTTCTTTTGTGATCGTGGTAGAATCCAATAATGATTTAATTGAAGCAATTTTAGTTTCAGGACAGGGTGGAAATTTTTGTACCGGAAATGGTGCTATAAACTTTGCAGGGATCGCACCTTACATCGATGTTCCTAATGCATTTACTCCCAATAGTGATTCAAAAAATGATGTGTTCAAAGCAATTGCGCCTTTAGGTGTAACTGTTCTGGAGATGACTATCGTCAACAGATGGGGCCAGAAAGTATTCTCGGAAACTAATTCAAATGATGGTTGGGATGGCAAATTTAATAACAAGGATGCTCCCAGCGATACTTATTTATTTGTCGTAAAATATCAGTTAGCTCAGGGCGGTATCATTGAACAAAGACGCGGAGAGGTAACTCTTTACAGATAACATATTATTTTAAATAATAAATAAGATGTGTATTATTAAATATATACACATCTTATTTATTTGTATATAACATTCGGGGCATGAACTTTCAGATTATACCGCTTATATTTGCATTTTCTTTTTTATTAATTCGTTCATGATGTTATTTGATCCTGCAATAGAAGAAATGTATGCCAAGATCCTGGAAGGTGATAAAGTATTCCTGGCAAGGGCGATTACATGGGTGGAATCAAATAATAATGACATTCGGCAAAAAGCCCTGAAACTTCTTGAAAAATGTTCAACTCATTCATCCCCATCTTTACGCATCGCAGTTACTGGTTCTCCGGGTGTCGGTAAAAGCACTCTGATAGAAGCACTCGGAATCCTATTAATTAATACAGACAACAAAGTAGCAGTTTTGGCCGTGGATCCCACCAGCACAGAAAGTCTTGGAAGTATACTCGGAGATAAAACACGAATGAATGAATTATCATTGCACCAGTATGCTTTTGTAAGGCCGTCGCCTACGGGCTTGGAATTAGGAGGGGTGAATAGTAATACCAGGGAAAGTATTTTATTGTGTGAGGCTGCCGGATTTAATATCATATTTATCGAAACTGTGGGTGTTGGTCAATCTGAAGTAGAAGTAAAAACTATGTCTGATCTTTTTTTACTTCTTATGAATCCGGGTGGAGGGGATGACCTGCAGGGCATCAAAAAAGGAATTGTCGAAATGGCTGACA
>JAYUWT010000424.1:0-3312 GCA_043753405.1 Saprospiraceae bacterium
TATTTAATAATATATTTTAATTAATGAGAATCTTGTAAAATATTCTCAGAATTGTGTAAAGGTATTCTTCCTAGATATCTCAACTTTGTATCATCATATACAAGTTTCGAAATACAATCGAAAAAGGTATTTAATTTTTAAACCTAATTGCATTATTATCATTATTAAAATCATTCCTTATGTCAAAAATAGCATTTCAGGATTTTTATAATATCCATAAATTTACATACATTGATAAAAAGGATGTAGAAAAGAACAGATTGGAATCTGCATCAGATGTAAAAAATAACAATTTTGCTTCGAAATCAAATAAAAGTAACATTGAAGCTTTACTTTCTTCACAATCAAAGGATTTGAAGAAAAATTAAAAAGCAAGCGGGCCATAAAAAATTAACAAAATAATTGTCTCAACAATAAAGCGAAGCTTCTGAGGAAGCGGAGACAAAATAAT
Source organism: Saprospiraceae bacterium (assembly GCA_043753405.1). Lineage (GTDB taxonomy): Bacteria > Bacteroidota > Bacteroidia > Chitinophagales > Saprospiraceae > Parvibacillus. Next base: position 452 of record JAYUWT010000424.1, read on the forward strand.
CCCGTTATTTTCCTTAGAGCGCAATAGGTCTCACCTATTGCGCTTTTTTATTGCATATATTTGATTTTGTCAGCTAGGACCACAATTTTTCCTTTTTCTCCTCCGGTCTGCCTACCCCATTTAGATATAGAGGCAAGTACGGGAAGGAGCGTCTGACCAAATTCTGTGAGTGAATATTCCACCTTCAATGGTGGCTTCTTTGTAAAAACTTCCCTTTTTATTAAACCATCAGCCTCCAATTGTTTCAATTGAATACTTAACATTCTTTCAGTGATCTGAGGCATCAGTTTACGCAATTCAGTATACCGCTTTTTATCTTTTTGCAAATACCACAAAACAATTGTTTTCCATTTACCACCTATAAAATCCATTGTCAGGTCCATGGCACAATGATAGTATTTTCCATTTAACTCTATTTTGACTTCTTCGTCATTGATCTTCATCTTATCAAAAATTATTATTTTTATACTATCACAATTGATAGATATTGCAAAGATAAAATACTATACTTACTTTTGCAACTATAAAATATATAGTATAAATTATTAAAAAATAAAAACATGAAAGTAGCAGTTTTAGGAACAGGGATGGTCGGCCAAACATTTGCACAGAAATTGGCTTCTCAGGGACATCAGGTCATGATGGGAACAAGAAATGTCAAGGATACAAAAGACCGGCAGACAAGTAATAATAATTTCGGCGAATGGCTTCAGAAAAACCCTGATGTTAATCTGGGAACATTCGCTGATGCCGTTTCTTTTGGAGAAATAGTATTTAATGTATTAAATGGCGGTGGAGTCAAAGATGCGATCAATGCGTGCAACAAGTCTGATTTCGATGAGAAAATCATCATCGATATCTCAAATCCGCTTGACTTTTCAAAAGGATTTCCCCCAACATTGTCGGAAGGGCTTAATAATTCTAATTCATTGGGTGAAGAGATCCAGACTACACTTCCCAACGCCAAAGTCGTCAAAACACTCAACACGATGAATTGTAATATAATGGTAGATCCTTCTTCAGTGAATGGAGGGAAACACACTAATTTTATTTGTGGAAATAATGCCGAAGCAAAAGAACAAGTAAAAAGTATCCTGAATAGCTTTGGCTGGGATAATGAAAACATCCTGGATCTGGGAGACATTTCCAATGCCCGGGGCACTGAAGGGATTGTACCCTTATGGGCAAGGATCTATAACGCGACTCAAACAGCAACATTTAATTTCCAAATTATGAAATAAAATACAAAAGGATTAAATCATAAGGACAATTGTTTTTTACAAACAGCTGTCCTTTTTTTATGAAAGAATATGAAGACTATATCTAAAGGGTTATAAATGTGAGTATATTTGGATCATGACCATCTATAAACATGATCTCACCGGAATAATACTTTACCTTGTTATTCTGTTATTATTCTCCTGCCAAAAACCAAATCCTTCAACTATGCCAGAGCCAACTGATTTCTGCTCAATGATCCATCGCAATGATTCTGTAAGTCTAAGTCAGGAATTGAAGGACTACCGGGAAAGAATAAAGACACAGACAGGAGTATATGTCATGGAGGACGGGGGAGGGTCTCTGGTAACCCGGGCCTGGTTAACCGAATATGCAGAAAAAACGATCGATATCCAGTATTTCATATTCTCGACGGACAATGTTGGATTAATAGCATGCGATTATCTCGTCAGGGCTGCTGACCGGGGAGTGAAGATCAGGATCCTGGTAGACGATATTATGGTGGATGCTGAACTAAAAGACATCCTAACAATGGATTCTCATGAAAATATTTCTATTAAGATCTATAATCCGGGCGTCAACCTTGGGAAAAACCTATTCAGCAAACTTAAAAAATTTGCAACTGAATTCAGATCTGCCAATCAGCGGATGCACAATAAAACCTTTATCGTAGATAGTCAAATCGCTATCACGGGTGGACGCAATATTGCGGATGAATATTTTGACTATGACCATGAGTATAATTTCAGGGACAGGGACGTGCTTTTGATGGGTAAGGTGACACAGGATATCAACAAATCTTTTAATGAATTCTGGAATAGTGATTTAAGTGTCCTTGCAAAAGACCTTTTGGATAAAAACTCAACTGAGCCACAAGATCCGCATCGATTTGACAGACTGCATGAATATGCCTGCAATCCCGTCAATTTCTGGCCGCAGATCCGAAGCCAAATTGAAAATTTTCAAACAACCATAGAGCATATTAAAAATTCTGATCAATTTTTTTGGATCAATAGTGTTTCATTTGTTTCCGATGCTCCGGGTAAAAATGATGGCACTCATGGTCTCGGAGGAGGTGGATTGAGCACAGATGCTTTGATCAACCTCATCAAAAATGCAAAAACTTCCCTTGATATCCAGACCCCTTATCTGATCACTACGGAATTAGGCCAAGGTTTATTCAGGGATGCCGTCAATAGGGGTGTTAAAGTCAGGATCCTGACGAATAGTCTTTCTTCTACTGACAATGTTGAAGCTTTCAGTGCCTATCAATCTGACAGGGATGAATTGCTGGAAACCGGTATAAGGATTTTTGAATTCCGGCCTGATGCCGAAGAGCGTATGTCAATCATGACGGGAGCACTTCAGAAAAAACTTGAATTCAAACCCATTTTTGGCCATCATGCAAAATCAATGGTAGTGGATGGAAAGATTGCTGTGATCGGCACCTTCAACCTGGACCCCCGAAGCGCCAATCTTAATACTGAATGTATTGCCATCATTCATTCAGAAAAGGTAGCAGGCAATGTCCTGAAAGGAATGGAAGTAGAATTCAAACCTGAAAACTCCTGGGAGACAACCCGGGATTTCAATCCGGATTCTGAAGTTAGCATAAAAAAGAG
>JAYUWT010000425.1:0-8571 GCA_043753405.1 Saprospiraceae bacterium
CATTTGAGTTAAAGCAAACTTAAATGTGGCTTTTTTTATAACAATTTTTAGTATTAATATATTAATAGTTCTTGACAATAGTTTAAATCTATCTACGTCCACATAATGAAATCAAATTATCTGTGTTTTTATATTTTATTATTAATTCCCATTTGGGCCAAAGGTCAAAAACTGGATACCAGGGTTTATTATGAGCAAGAGGAGGAGTTGTTTTCATTCTTTGCTGATAATAATGAATTATTCCCGGTTACGATCATATTTGATTTCAAAATTTCTAATATGCTTTCTTCATCCGGTGTAAAATTTACCAAAGTTCTTCCGTCTAAAAGCAATAAAATAAAAGTCACAGTTTTAAAACCAAATGACATAGACAAAAAATTTAGTTATCAGTTTAGTACAAGGTCTTTGAGAGGGGATATTAATCTTGTACCTGATGAAAGTTTTATATACGATCTTCCGTATAAAAATGGGGCATCCTATACGATCTTTCAGGGTTACGATGGCGCAGCAACACATCGAAATATCAATGCATTGGATTTCTCTATGAAAACAGGAGATGAGATCTGCGCCAGCAGGTCTGGTAAGGTGGTAAAAGTAGTAGAACATAATATCAGACATTGCCTGAAACCTGAGTGTGCCGATTTTAATAATTTAATTTTGGTTTTTCATGATGATGGTACTTTTTCTGAGTATGCCCATATTAAAAAAGATGGTGCAATCGTAGAAGCGGGAGAATTGGTGGAAGTAGGTCAAGTCATCGGTTATAGTGGTAATGTTGGTTATGCATCAGGTCCTCATTTGCATTTTAGTGTATTTGTTCCGGATACCGAAGAAGGCATGAGAACATTGAAAACATTATTCAGAACAGGCAATGGCAGTACACAGGAATATCTGAAAGAAAAGAAAACATATCCTAAGGAATATTAGATTACTGAAGCTGATAAAACTAATTGATAAATTGAAATACTTTAAAATGCATAAACCATATTCTATCCAACTACTTCTTGTCGCGTTAATTGCCTTCCATAGTTGTGTAACCGTGCAAAACAGAAATGATAATTCTCTTACGGCAACTCAATTCGGGAAAAATGTCAGCAAAGACGGTGCTGTAATTATTGATGTCAGGACACCTGAGGAATTTTCGCAGGGCCACCTTAAAAATGCGGTGAATATAAATTTGAATGACGAGGGTTTTGATGATCAAATATCCCGGCTGGATAAAACTCAACCGGTTTATGTTTATTGCCTCAGTGGAAGTCGCAGCGATGAAGCCGCTGAAAAAATGAGATCCGGTGGATTTATTAAAGTTTACGAGATGGAGGGTGGATTGTTAGAATGGAGGTCTGCCGGATTGCCGGAAGAAAAGGTTAACAGGAAAACTCCCGGAGGTATGAGCCGCCAGGACTTTGAGGAATTGCTGGTAAGTGACAAAATGGTACTGGTTGATTTTTATGCACCATGGTGTGGTCCTTGCCGAAAAATGTCTCCATTTCTCAAAGAAATTGAAGGGGAGAAATCTGAATCCGTTAAGATCGTTAAAATAAATATTGATGACCATCCTGATCTTACGAGATCATTGAAGATCAGCTCTATTCCGGTATTACATCTTTACAAAAGCAAAGATTTGATTTGGTCAACTGTTGGATATATAGATAAGAAAGGGGTGATGAAGATACTAGATTCTAGTTACTAGACTCTAGATTCTAGATATTAGATACTGGATTCATGGTAAAAGTTAAGAAGGTTGAAATTATCAATTACCAATTACCTATTCTAGGTTTAAACGATATTTATTTTAGCTACCCCGATTCAACATTCAACCTTCACCATTCAACATTTATTTGTTCCTGTCCATACAATTCAGGTCCTCAAACGCACCTTTTAGCCTTGAAACAAAATTTGTCTCAGCTGCTCTGACCCATACGCGAGGGTCGTAAAATTTCTTATTAGGTTTATCTGAGGCATCAGGATTGCCGATCTGGCCTTGCAGATATGCTTTATTAGCCTCGTAATAATTTCTCACACCTTCCCAATAAGCCCACTGCATATCTGTATCGATGTTCATTTTGACGGCACCGTAACTGATTGCTTCCCTGATCTCCTCCCTACTGGAACCGCTTCCACCGTGAAAAACAAAGTTGATAGGTTTGGGTCCGGTATTATATTTTTGTTGGACAAATTCCTGGGAATTATGAAGGATGACCGGTCTTAATGACACATTACCGGGTTTATATACTCCATGGACATTGCCGAAAGCTGCAGCAATAGTAAATTTATCACTTACTTTCAACAGTGATTCATATGCATATGCTACCTCTTCAGGTTGTGTATAAAGTCTCGAGCTATCCACATCACTGTTGTCCACCCCATCTTCTTCTCCACCCGTTACACCCAGTTCTATTTCAAGGGTAATACCTACTGCAGCCATTCTCTTAAGATAATTGACACAGATCTCTATATTTTCTTCAATCGGTTCTTCTGACAGGTCTAACATATGTGAACTATATAGTGCCCTGCCATTTTTTTCAAAACTTCTTTCACTTGCTTCGACAAGACCATCGATCCATGGTAATAATTTTTTAGCACAATGATCAGTATGTAGGATCACCGGTACTCCGTAAGCTTCTGCAAGCGCATCGATGTGTGCTGCACCTGCAATACCACCTACAATTGCAGCTTGTTCATTTTCATTTTTCAATCCTTTACCTGCATTGAAGACCGATCCTCCGTTAGAGAATTGGATGATAACGGGTGAATTAACTGATTTGGCAGTTTCCAATACTGCATTGATCGAACTACTTCCTATTACGTTAACTGCCGGATATGCGAAACCCTGATCATTTGCGTGTCTGAGTGCTTCAGTTACTTCGTCTCCGTGTAATATTCCTGGTCTAAATCGTGCAGACATAAATTTTAATTTTAAGTTTGAAAAACTGTTTTTCCGTGTGAATTGTACTTTACAAATATAGGTTATTCTACTCCTATGTCCACGAGGTATTTTTCGGCTTCCAGTGCAGCCATACAACCTGTTCCTGCAGAAGTGACGGCTTGTCTGTAGACATTATCCTGAGCATCACCTGAAGCAAAGACTCCTTTGATATTTGTGGCAGTCTTGCCGGGAATTGTTATGATATAACCTCCTTCTTTAGTATCGATCCAATCTTTGAAAATTGCCGTATTGGGTTTATGGCCTATCGCTACAAAAAATCCTTTGAGATCTATTTTAAATTCTTCCTTTGTAATAGTATTTAAAAAACGAGCTCCATCAACCTCCTCCTTTCCAAGGATCTCCAGCGTTTCTGTATTGAAATGAACCTGGATCTTCGGATTGTTGAAAACTCTTTCCTGCATAATTTTGGAAGCACGTAAATGATCTTTCCGCACTATAAGATGGACCTTCGGACAAAGCTTGGATAAATAAATTGATTCTTCAGCAGCAGTATCTCCACCTCCGACGACAGCGACGTCAAGGCCTTTGAAGAAAAACCCATCGCAGACTGCACATGCAGATACTCCCCGATTGGCAAGCCGGACTTCACTTTCAAGACCTAACCATTTGGCGTCAGCACCTGTAGAAATTATAACTGTATGTGCCTCAATTTCGGTACCTGCTTCAGACCACACTTTATGGACAGGGCCTGTAAAATCAACCTTTGTTATGTTCTCATAATGAATTTCAGTATCAAAACGTGCAGCTTGCAGCCTGAATAATTCAACCAGATCAGGACCTTGAACTCCCTGAGGAAAGCCCGGATAATTTTCAACCTCTGTGGTTATGGTCAACTGACCACCAGGATTACTTCCTGTATACAATACAGGATTCATACCTGCCCTGGCAGCGTAGATAGCGGCTGTATATCCTGCAGGGCCACTGCCTATAATTAAACACTTTAAGGGCTTATTTTGCTCCATGACATTATAATTAAATTTGTAATAACAATAGTTTTAGTGCCAAATAGTTTGAACCCTTAGATCAATTTTATAATAAAAGGGCACAAAATAAACAGTTATTATTAACTGTGGCATCAATTATTTTTTCAGATCATTAATGATCACATTGACCAATAGCCGAATAACATCATGAGCGTCACCTATATTTTCTATTCTCAGATGGGCCTTTCCGTATATTGGAGCCCTGCTCTCATAAATGAGTGTCAATTGTTCTTCAAGAACACTACCCTCAAATTGGGCGATAAGTGGCCGTTCTGCATTCATTCCTTTCAATCTTTGAAATATTAAAGGTAATGGTGTGTCCACCCAGATAGTCCTACCGTTTTTATTCATAAATTCCATATTGTCAAAGAATGCAGGTGCGCCTCCACCGGTAGATACAATAACACAGTTTTCTTCTCTTAAACTCATGTTTTGTAAATATTTTTTTTCAAGCTCCCGGAAGTATTCTTCGCCATAGAAGTTAAAGATCTCACTAATACTTTTGCCTTCCGCACCTGTGATTTGTTCATCCAAATCAACGAAAGGTATATTTAATTTTTGGGCAGCTCCTATTCCGATGACAGATTTTCCTGCGCCCATCATACCGATCAAATAATATATTTTGGTGTGAACCATTATAAGGAGGTTATTCTTAAAAAAGGCTCAAATTAATTAATTCTTTCAATATTAATGATGAGTAGTTTTATTCATTAAATACTGTCATATACACAATTTATTAATATGTTTATTAATTTTCCTTCAACTAAAAATTACTACCTTTGTTATCTACACAATATTTAAATGATCCAAAGTTTAATCTAATATATAGCTGAATCCCAATTGAAAAAAATGAGGCATTTATTCTTCTTTCTGTTTATCTGTATGGTCTTTACTCATGTAAAGTGTAAAAGTGATCCATCAGTCGACGAGAAAAAAGTAGAACAAATATTAGGTGATGGAAAAGATTATCAAGACCTGATCCGCAATCCGATTTCAGCTGATAACAGTGGTGACACTGTCAATATTGCGATTGCAAGTTTTGAAGAAGTTAAACATGATTTTGGCGAAGTGAAGGCTGGCAGCATTGTCAGCCATACATTCAAATTTTCTAACACCGGTAAGGTGCCACTAATTATCAAGGATGCAACTTCCACTTGTGGTTGTACTGTTCCCGACTTTCCTGAAGATCCCATTGAACCCGGAGGGAAAGGTGAGATAACTGTTAAATTTAATACCGAAAATAAGGAAGGATATCAAAATAAGCCAATCACTGTCTTCACGAATGGTTATCCCGCAAAATATACTTTGATGGTAACCGCCAAAATCAATAAATAATTAAAATTAAATAATAAAATATGGATTTATCTGCTATTTCATCACCCTTATTACTCATCGGTATGGTCGGGGTAATGTATTTCTTTATGTTAAGACCTCAGATCAAAAAGCAAAAAGATCAGGCCAAATTTAGTGAGTCCCTGGCAAAAGGATTAGATGTGGTAACTGCAAGTGGCATCATCGGCAGGATCAATAAAATTGATAATAATATAGTAACACTCCAGATAGACCCTAAGACTTTTATAAAAGTTACTAAAGGTTCTATTTCCAAAGAGCTGACAATAGCTATGGAAGGTTCTATTAAAGACGCCATTAATACGTAATAACTTAGTGAGCAAGGTCAACAGGGACAGGTGGATTTTTATTGGATGTGTCATTGTAGCCACAACTTTTTGGGCTATGCAAAAGCTGTCCAGCAATTATAAGTTTACTCAACTTTATTCTGTCAGATATACGATTCCAAACGGAAAAGTCTTTAAAGGCCAACCCACTAATGTTGTTGAAGTTACATTGACCGGACTCGGTTGGGATATTGTGACAAAGTCTGCCAAAAATATTGGCGATAAAATAGAAGTGGAACTTAGTGCCGATAATAATCAACTTCCCTTCCAGTGCCATTGCCGAGAAAATTAATGCTTTACTGGCCTCCAATGAAATATCAGTATCTCAGATAAAACCTACGAATATCAATATTGTACTTGAGGACCAGGCTAAGAAAAAGGTGCCGGTTATTTCAAAAATGAATATTGAGTTCCTTCCAGGCTTTTATATCAAAAATGAACTGCATTTTGTTCCGGATTCCGTTGTGGTAACAGGCTCTTACCAGCAGATCAGGAATATTAATCAGTGGAATACAGAGATCGTCAATATCAGCAGATTGAACAAAAATATTGTTGATATGCCGGTACTTTTGGAAAGCCCTAAAACTGATATTTTAAGATTGGATCAAACAATGGTCAGAATGAACCTGGAGGTGGAGGAATATACAGAAAAGGTTTTCACAGTACCATTAAAAGTGAAAAATTCTGATAGCAAGGTTACTTCCATTCCAAATAAGGTGGAAGTCCGATGTATAGTTGGATTGAGTAAATATGACATTCTGAGTGATGAAGATATTGAATTGTATATCAATCTTGATGAGAGCCTTATCAAAAACGATGTGAATATAGCACCAATAAGTATATCCCGATTGCCTTCTTTTGTAAGACATATTTCATACGAACCTACTGCTGCCAAGTTTTTCTTTATCGAATAATCGAATTTCGAATATCTAAAACCATATTTTTCTTCGCTATGTCATTCAGCTTATGAATAAATTAATCATTTCATATTATTATAGCTAAAATTAAAAAAGCTCATATAAGCACATTGCTTTCTAGTGATTTTTATATTTTTGTGACCTCTACAGACATTAATTAAAAAATAAAAAGCAAAATATTGGAAAAAATAAAAGTTGCGAATCCGGTTGTAGAATTGGATGGAGATGAGATGACACGTATTATCTGGAAGTTTATTAAAGATAAATTGATTCTGCCTTATGTGGATCTGGATATTAAATATTTTGATCTTGGTGTAGAATTCAGGGATAAGACCAATGACCAGGTGACTATTGATGCAGCGAATGCAATAAAAGAACATGGAGTGGGCATCAAGTGCGCTACCATAACACCGGATGAGGAACGGGTAATAGAATTTTCGCTGAAACAAATGTGGAAATCTCCAAATGGTACCATCAGAAATATTTTAGACGGCACCGTATTCAGGGAGCCAATAGTAATTCAAAATATTCCAAGGCTGGTGCCTAACTGGACAGCACCGATCTGCATAGGCCGTCATGCTTTCGGTGATCAGTACAGGGCGACAGACTTTGTAACGAAGGGAAAAGGAAAGCTAACCATCAAATTTGAAGGTGATGATGGCACAAAGCAAGAGTTTGAAGTATTCAACTTCAAGGGTGATGGAATTGCAATGGCTATGTATAATACAGATGAGAGTATCACCGGGTTTGCAAGATCTTGTTTTAATCAGGCATTGAGCAAAGAATGGCCACTGTATCTTTCTACAAAAAATACGATTCTTAAAAAATATGATGGTAGGTTCAAAGATATTTTCCAGGAGATCTTTGAAAATGAATTTAAAACTGATTTTAATACCAAAGGAATAACTTATGAGCACAGGCTCATCGATGATATGGTCGCTTCAGCATTGAAGTGGAATGGCAACTTTGTATGGGCGTGTAAAAATTATGACGGTGATGTTCAAAGTGATACAGTGGCTCAGGGATTTGGTTCATTAGGATTGATGACCTCCGTGTTGATAACTCCTGATGGTAAAACCATGGAAGCTGAAGCTGCTCATGGTACTGTGACCCGACACTTTCGCGAACATCAGAAAGGCCGTCCTACTTCAACCAATCCGATTGCATCCATTTTCGCCTGGACGAGAGGTTTGGAATTCAGAGGCAAACTGGATAATAATCAACCTTTGATCGAATTTGCTCATACTTTGGAAAGTGTATGCATAGAAACTGTTGAAAGCGGTAAGATGACCAAGGACCTTGCAGTATGTATACATGGAAATAAGGTCAATCATGGAGAGCATTATCTTTATACAGAAGAATTCCTGGAAGCACTGGATCAGAATTTGAAAGCAAAACTTAATTAATAAGATTCAAAATCGATATAAAACTGCTGTTTTTTCTAATATGAGGAGACAGCATTTTTTTTTAAACACTTAAGTAATTGTTGGTTTTATATGTTGATAACTCTCTCTATAATGCTACTTAATCGGATGTACTGTATGGTTTTGGTTACCTGATTAAAGAAAGAGATTAAGAAAATAGGTTGCATCCAGTCGGCTGGGCTTTTTCTTTTTTTTACAGCCAAAAAAATAAAAGGGAAAGTGCGATTTTTGGATGATAAAGATCTTCATAGTTAATTGTGTAACAGCATGTTGCATATTTAACGGTTCCGAACGGTTCTGAACGGTTCTGAACGGTTGCTACCTTTTAATTACCACTTTTAAAGAACTTCCTTATTTATAAGGCGGCAATCATAATAATGAATATCCTATTTTCCACAATTATATTTCTGACAATAAATAAAACCAGAAGGATTGCTTGCCAAAGATGGCAGGGGTGACATTATTATAGAAAAAATATAATCAAGAAAATATGCACCTGTCTGCTGAAGTGAAGTAAAGCCAGATGGCGGCATTTTGACCCTTATAATTTTATCACCTCATGGACTTCCGGTTAACGGAGACAACCTTCACCCAATAAGTTACTTAACCAGATTTAGAATG
>JAYUWT010000426.1:0-8568 GCA_043753405.1 Saprospiraceae bacterium
TTTTATTAATCTGCACATTTTTTAATGAATTACAAGCCCAGGACGATAATGGTGTTGTTTTAAAAGCAGGTGTTCACTCCACCATATTCAAAAAGGAAAATGCAGCTTTGATAAGTAATGGCAGTGCCGGTTATACAATCGGTTTTGATGGACTGTTCTATGATGGTAAGGTATTGATCCAGCCCGGAATACATCTGATGACTTTTCCAAATCAACAAACCGGGTTAAAAAGTGCATTTAAAAATGTATTTACCCGGCCTGATTCATCATATCAATTTGCTTTCAAAATGCCTGTTCGCATAGGAACCAATTTAATTGATATTGGTATTTTCAGATTAAAAGGGACTTTTGGGTTTTATGGATTTTACAGTCCGTATGGGATTTATATCAAGCATAATGAAATAGAAAAAAATTGTTATGTATCGGGTGGGTGGACCCTAAATGTGGGCCTCATCGTCAAATTTCTTTCCCTGGAGATCGACTACGACAGTACCTTTGGTAAGGCTGACAATAGCGGGCCCATGTATATGAGGTCTATTGGATTTACTGCAGGCCTTGTATTTTAGTTATTTAAACATATTGATATATTTATTTATTTAAATTATTAGTAATCATTTCTTTACAAATTAAAGAAATCTTTACATTCACTTAATATTCCATTTACATATGTAACCGACCTTTGATAAAACTGAATAATCTTATTATTCTTACATCAAGGTCAACATGAAAAGAACTATTGAAATTGCAGTTATCTCTGATGTACATTTAGGTACATATGGATGTCACGCAGCTCAGCTGCTACAATATTTAAGGCATATTCAACCTAAAGTCCTGGTACTCAACGGCGACTTTATAGATACCTGGCAGTTCAGAAAAAAATATTTTCCTGTGGAACATATGGAAGTGATCAATCAGATCATCAAAATGTCCGTCATGGGAACCAAGGTATATTACATCACTGGTAATCATGATGATGTTCTGCGAAAATTTTCAGATTCAAGTGCAGGCAATATATTTTTAATTGATAAACTTGTCCTCAATGTTGCGGGTAAAAACTACTGGCTTTTTCATGGTGATATTTTTGACATTTCTATCATTGATACTCCGTGGTTAGCTAAGATGGGTGGAAAGGGTTATGATTATCTCATTCGTATCAATCGCTGGATCAATAAGATCAGAAAATTTTTCGGAAAAGGGGAATGGTCTTTTGCTTCCGAAGTAAAAAACAGTGTAAAACGTGCTGTTCAATTTATCAACGATTTTGAACAAAAAGCGATTGAAGTTGCAGCCGAGAAAGGTTATGACGGAGTGATCTGCGGACATATTCATATCCCCACTATCCGTACACAGAAAGTAGGGGACAAGTCAATAATCTATATGAACTCCGGAGACTGGATAGAAAATTTGACAGCACTGGAATTTAATGGTGGGCAATGGAAGATGCACCGTTTCGATGCGAATGATTATATCGTGGTTAATAAACGGCTTAAGGTGCCGGTTCAGGATCGTATTAAGAATCCGGTCGATCATCACGTGTATGTATAATAACTAAAATTTCATATTTTATATTTATTTAATATAATTTAATATTTCCGGCACGGGATGCGCATGCAATATTGATTTTATAATGCACAAATCTTCTGAAATTTCCAAAAGTCTGCATGTCATTAAAGGCCTGAAAATATAAATTTTATGCTGATCCGGCGTAGGCTGTCTACCGCCGGATCATTTGTTTGTCATCCTCCTATCGTGACAGAATTTTATAACTTTTTTAATACCGCTCTTTCAGAGCTCGTTTACCACTCTAAAATACCCAGCGCTTCGCACTGGGCTTTGTAATTGTGGCCTTTCAGGCCGTGATTTGTGCTAAAAAACTTTGACCTGATATCATTTTATAAGTTAAATTTGTTGGGGAATGGAGATGAGACAATAAATCATCATTATGAAAATCATTGTTAATTACTTAATATTTTCAATATTAATTTTATTAGGTAGCGGGTGCAATAAGGATCCGCTACCTGATCCGTGGCCCTGCAAGCTGCCTGACTGTAGTGATACGATCAAACCCGGATATGTGAGGCCGGATCACCTGGGTGTCTTACCAATCGTTTGGTATACCACTGCCAAAAGCCCAGACACATTGCGTGCACAATTGTTAAGTTTTGCCACTGAAGATGGCGTGATCACTATCAATAATTTAGAATATGGCAATTCGATCTACGTCAGAAAACTTGCCCGGGAAGATGGCCGGGAGCTGTGGTATTGGGATAATCTTAAAGCTGATCACTATACCGATGTACATTATTATCCTGAGCGCCATTTGCTATTGGTTAAATATTGGTATTATCATGCCGTGATCAATACTCAGACCGGAGAGGAAATAATTAACATGCGACTGCCTGCTGAATTAGGACTTAAAGAGCCGAGAGCTGACTTAATAGGTGATTATATTTATACTGGAACACTATTTAAAGACAATGACGTAAAAAAAGATACGGACTGGGCGCGAATTTATCGCATCCACATATATACCGGCAAGATCGAAGAAGTGTATTACCGGGATGAGAAAGAAGTTAAGGGATTTACCCCATATTTTGAAAATTTTGCATTATGGGTGCAACCGCAATCGGGGGATTCAATCATATTAATCAACAACCGGATGTATCATTGGGAACGTTATTTTGAACTTGGTGCAAATGGCGGAGTTGACCGCACTGACCTGATCGCTTTTAACTTGAACAAAAGAAAAGTTGAATGGATCAGGGACAGTATTTGTGCCGTTTCATCCAATTCTTACCCATTCGTAGTAGAAGGCAACGATTTGTATTATAAGGCTCCTTTCATTGCCAAACTCGATCTATTCCAAAATGGTAAAACAAATTGGAATATAAAAAACTTTGGATATACCTTCTCAGAAGACCTGTCGCATGGTATAATTATAGGAGAAACAAAAGAAGGAATTGGGGCGGTTGATAAAGAGTCCGGAGCATTGCAATGGAGCACCCCGATACCCGATTTAGTTTGTAGGGGGTATGGTATAAACAAAGATTATATGTATTTTTCTAGTCCCTCCGGAAATATCTATGGAGCAAATATTAATACCGGTAAGATAGTTTATTCGGAATTTCCCGGCAATATGGTCTTTAGGGGCAATCATGGTTGTGATGGAAGTGCTTCGGTTGATAAAGAACATAATTTATTATATTTTAGTGATTCCTACGGGACATATTGTCTAAAGTTGCCTGATATGTGGGATGAATAATATTTTTTTAAAATAGCTTAAAGTGTAGCTCACTCTCTTTGTGATTGAGTTTACACATTATTATTTGTAAAAAATACTTGGATTGTATAAAATGTTAGATGTATGCAGTTGTGGCATATTAAAAAACTTAAGCATCTGACTATGGTAACACTGTATCTTCCACTATAAAAAATCCATCTTCTCCCTGTGTCTGATAAAGGGGCATTAATATGTAACCATCCTGGGGACTTTCGATATCGCCCCATTTATTATTTGCCAGGACCTGCCCCTTGGTGATCCTTTGAAAATTTTTAAATCCCGGCAACATCTTGAATCCCTCCTCCGGATCTATTCCATATCTGAAAACCAACTTGGTCAGTTTGGGCAAAGTTTGTGAATATGCTTCAAGAATCCTGGTATGCCTGTCTTCTATATGTTCTGCTTCAACACATCCAACGAACCTAAGACAATTAGTTATAGCTGCAAAAGCCCGGTTGACAGACATAGGATCTGCATGTTGGCCGGCTTCGAAACATATACTTGTTGTTTCTCCGGGAAAATTATCTGAAGTAAAATAATGCAAGGTAGTGCCCTTCAGGCCTTCCAGAAAGCCTAGAACCACGGGAGCTTTGATGCCCAGGGCAAATTGTATTGCCAGGGGATGGTCGGGAACGATCGTATATATACCTCCATCAGCTGAGGTGGTATGCAGGTCTAAAATTACTGTACGCTTAGGTTTGTATGTGGTTATTTCATTGGTGATCAGCACCTCTAAGTCATACATCTCGAGGTCTTCTTCTTTCAGAGTTCCTCTGTCCTGTTTGCCTAACCAGGTGATCTTCTCAGTCAGCCATTGCCTGTTCAGGTCTTTTGCCAGATATCTCATATCAAGTTTTGAGGCTTCCAGATGACCCACCACACCTAAAAATCTTCCTTTAAATACAAATTTTTCATTGGTGATATGTTCTACTTCAAGCATCTTGACCATTAAATCAATTGCCCTGACCCCGGCCTTTTCATTGCCGTGCATCCCACCGAAACAAATCACGAGCGGCCCTTCACGGCCTTCATCATATCTTCCTATTATACGCTCCAATTAATTATTAATTATAAATTATTAATTATAAATGCTCGCAAGTAAGGAGCTATCATATAACATTTAAAAGCTATTGGCAATAAGCTTTAAGCTATAAGCCGCCCCGCAATAATTTTAATTATTTACAGTTCTGTTTCATCTCCGCCTCATTCAACATTCAAAATTCAACACTCAACATTCAAAAAGCTCGCTTCGCTTTAGTCTTTAGTCTTTAGTCTTTAGTAAGTTACTTTATAATGTTTATACTTCGCCACTGTTCGCTGTTCGCCGTTCGCCATTCGCTCGCCGCCTCATTCAACATTCACCATTCACCATTCAACATTCATCATTCAACATTCAGATGCCCCATCTCCGCATAATTGTCCATTGTCCATATCATAAAGAACATAAATAACCTTGTTTTCAGCTGTTCGCCTCTCGCTGTTCGTCGTTCGCTGTTCGCCGTTCGCCATTCGCCTCTCGCTCTTTCAATATTCAACACTCAACATTTAAAAAGCTCGCTTCGCTTTAGTCTCTAGTCTTTAGCAAGTTACATTATAAAGTTTATTCTTCGCCACTGTTCGCTGTTCGCTGTTCGCCGTTCGCTCGCCGCTTCATTCAACACTCAACATTTAAAAAGCTCGCTTCGCTTTAGTCTTTAGTCTTTAGTCTTTAGCAAGTTACTTTATAATGTTTATTCTTCGCCACTGTTCGCTGTTCGCTGTTCGCCATTCGCTCACCGCAACATTCAACATTCAACACTCAACATTCAACATTCAAATGTTTCATCTCCACCCTACTTTCAACTTTCACTTCTCAACTTTCAACTAATTAATACATTCAACCTTCAACATTCAAGGAAAGTACTCCGGTTAAGTTAGGATACCCCACGTCTTTCCATTTCCACAATAATAAAGCTGCCGCGCTTCTGTATGGCCTCCATCCTTCAGCCATTTCTTCCATTTGTTTGGGAAAACCTTTGATCAGTGGATCCAGGTTGTGCATTTTGGCAAAGCTTTGTTGAACTCCTAGATCTTTGGTTGGCCAGATATCAGATCTATGCAGATTAAATATCTGTAACATCTGAACTGTCCATTCACCAACGCCTTTGATGCTGATTAATGTCTTAAGTAACTCTTCATCGCTCATTTGACCTAACTCAGGACCGTCATATTTATGTTCATCAAAGAATGAAGCTATATTTTTGACATATTGAGATTTTGCGTAAGAAAACCCAAGGGATCTCAGAATCTCAACGTCCAATTCTTTTACGATAGCCGGGTGTGGATATTTGTCCTCGAATAATGCCAGGAATCTACCCCATATGACTCTGGCTGCCTTGGTGGAAAGTTGTTGTGATGCGACAGAAGAGATCAAGTCTACATATGGTTCCAGAGGATCATTAAATACCAATTCCGGCAATTCCTTGATTATAAGCTTAAACCTCTTGTCAGCTTTTTCTAAATACGATAGTGCTTCCGGTAGATATTTCATTTCCAAATCTATGGATTATAACTTTAATTTCATCTATCTTTGAATATTAATCCTAATAAATTTCATATGACATTATTACGCTTTGTTGTTATATCATTGGTCATGGTATTCTTAATTAATATTAACCTTAGCCAGACAAGGATAGACAACAAAGTTAATGTTGAAGTCCGTAATGGAGGGATCATATCCTGCATCCTGGTATTCGAACCACTCCATCTGGCAAGTCATATCCCATCACACCTTAGTAAAAAAGAAAAAGGGAGAATGGCTTTCAGTCTTTTAAATGAACATATTTCTGCGAGAAGCCGGTCTGCTTTATCTATTATTGAAGCTAAGGGTTTAAAGTACAGGATCAACATTCTTTCTTCCACCATTTCAATCGGCAATTTGGATCAGGATGCATTAAATGAATTATCAGGAATTTCTGAAATAAAGATGATCCTTTACAATTATTCGTATAATAACCTGGGCAATAATTTACCAAGCGATGACATAGTTTTAAGAAATTCTTATACGTGGGGACTTATAAAAGTAGAAGCGGATAAGCTTCATGAACAAGGAATTACGGGTCAGGGGGCAGTAGTAGGTGGGAATGACACTGGATTTGACTGGACTCATTCTGCTATTCAAACCAGGTACAGAGGTTGGAATAATGGGATACCGGATCATAGTTATAACTGGCATGACGCCATTCATGAGATAAGCCCTCTGAGCGATACAACACAAAATCCATGTGGGCTAAGCACCAAAGAGCCATGTGACGATAATGGCCATGGGACTCATACGATGGGGACTATGGTTGGGGTTCAGAATGATACGCTTACTTTAGGTATGGCACCCGGAGCACAATGGATCGCCACAAGGGACATGGAAAGAGGTAACGGTTCATTACAAACCTATATTGAAGCATTGGATTGGTTTATTGCCCCGACTGACATAAATGACCTGAATCCCGATCCTGATAAGGCACCACATGTTATCAATAATAGCTGGTATTGTTCTGTAGAAGAAGGATGTAACAAGGAAAACTGGGAGGTGATGAGGATTTCAGTGGCTAATTTAAAAGCGGCCGGCATCGTAGTTGTAGCTTCTGCAGGCAATGCAGGTCCGGATTGTGAAACGATCTCATTTGTGCCGGGAATGTTTGCTGAAGCATTTTCCATTGGTGCCACCAATATTGAGGATAATATAGCCGGATTCAGTAGCAGAGGCGTAGTATCTGCTGATAGTTCATTCCGTTTAAAACCTGATGTATCTGCTCCGGGTGTAAATGTGTTGTCATCGCTGCCAAATGAAAACTATGCTAATTTTTCAGGCACCTCGATGGCAGGTCCTCATGTTGCCGGACTTGTAGCTCTAATGATCGGCGCAAACCCAGATCTCGCCGGGCACGTAGATACCATCCAGGAGATCATAAAAAGAACAGCTGAACATTTAACTTCTGACCAGAATTGCTCAGGAATATCAGGTTTATATATCCCGAATCCGATATTTGGATACGGCAGGATAAATGCATTGCGTGCAGTGAATGAAGCTCAATTGTTTACTCTAGACAAAAAGACTGTTGCGGTAATAAACGGTCTTAATTTTGGATTATTTCCAAATCCTGCAAACAATGAAGTGATGATTTCGAATGCATCGAATGAATTGATCAATTCATTGCAAATGATCGACATGCAGGGACGAGTTATAAATTCAATAGACGGGAATAAGGGCCAGATTATTTACAGATTTTCATTGACAGGAATTGATTCTGGGACCTATATGATCCGATTAATAACTGATAAAAGATCAGGAATTAGAAAACTTATCGTTCAGAACTAGGCAATTTGTGCTACAAGGGTATTCCTTACTGCCTCACCTTCTTCAATCGCATTGAAAGCATAACCTTTGGCGGCATAATAATCAAGGACCTTGGGTAAGGTATATTCCAGGTGGTCAAGTGCTTTCAGACTGTCATGAAAAACAACTATTGAGCCGGTGCCGGCATTATTGATCACATTTTTGTACACTTGTTCGTTTGTAAGGTTGGGGTCAAAATCACCACTTAGTACATCCCACATTACTACCTGATAATGCTTGTGTAAGAATTGAGCTTGTTTAGGTTTTAACTTTCCGTAAGGAGGCCGGAAAAGTATGCTGTGGCTGAGTTGTGCTGCACTTTTTACATTCAGGAAATATTCAAGATTGTCAGTCTCCCAGCCATTTAAATGATTGAAAGTATGACTCCCGACAGTGTGACCGGCATCGGTCACAGACCTGAATATTGATGGATTCTTTTTAATGTTATCACCTACACAGAAGAAAGTAGCTTTGGCATTGTATTGGTCTAGCTGTTCCAATACCCATGGTGTAACTTCCGGGATAGGGCCATCATCAAAAGTCAGATAGATCTTTTTCTCTTCAGATTCTATATTCCATAACACATTCGGAAAAAGACATTTTACAAAAGACGGAGTTCGGACTAAATACATAATATGAAAATCTAAAATGGGAAAAAATTGTCAAAAATCAAATCTTCAAAATATTGATTATAAACTAATTAAGTAACGTTCAGACTTTTCTGGTTTTCGTTAACAAACAGTTAATCTTAATGTATCAAATATTGTGCCAAATTAACAATTATTTGTCTAAAGAAAAAAATATAATGAATAAAATTTTGGAATTCAATATATTATATTAACAAAAAAAATAGAATATACGAAAATTGCATTGAAATTAATTCTGCTGATGCCACACTATATTTGTTAATTTGTAA
>JAYUWT010000427.1:0-3309 GCA_043753405.1 Saprospiraceae bacterium
GCGCCGGCAGCAAAAAATAATGAATCGCCCGGTAAAAAAGGGGTGATTATCAATCCCGTTTCACAAAACACTACTAAAAATAAAATTAAATATAAAGCTTATTTGTTACAAAATCACATGTATTATAATCCTACACTATGCTTTTTAGACTATATTGAACTATATTCAATTTAGTTGCATTTAAGTATTTTTCCCTTGCACAATAAATAGAAAAAATGATTGACACAATTAAACGAATAATAGACTTCATCCTCCACATTGATGTCCATTTAATTGAGATCGTAAATAATTATGGTTCAGCCACTTATTTAATTTTATTTTTAGTAGTGTTTTGTGAAACGGGATTGATAATCACCCCTTTTTTACCGGGCGATTCATTATTTTTTGCTGCCGGCGCTATTTGCGCATCATCTTCCCTCAATATCTGGATGACTGTGCTTGTTTGTCTTGCCGGGGCTATCTTAGGAAACACAGTCAACTATTCAATTGGAAAAAGACTTGGCCATATTATCTTTAAAAAGGATTCAAAATTTTTCAAGAAAGAATATCTTGAAAAAGCACATATTTTTTATGAAAAACATGGTGTCAAAGCAGTAATACTTAGCAGGTTTCTGCCTATATTCAGAACTTTTGTACCTTTTGTAGCCGGGGTTGCAGGCATGAATGCAGCTACACACTTTTTATACAATGTGATCGGCGCTGTGCTTTGGGTTTTTATTTTCGTGTTCGGGGGATATTTTTTTGGACAGATACCAATTGTTCAGGACAACTTTAGTGTTGTTATAATAGGAATATTAATAATAACCATTTTGCCAACTGTATTCGCTTTTGCACGACAACGTTTCTTATATAAAAAGAAAGTGAAAAAAACTCCAAAGTAAGGAATTACAAAAATTTGTGTGCACAAATATGGAATTCAGGATTATGATTTAATCCAAATTATCAATAATTAACAGGTGACCCAAATGGTGATCACTATGCCAGCTATACAACCCGATCAACCATAAAAGGTCAAGATGCCGACCCGGATGCTCCGGATGGACTAGCTGCCTTGCGTAATCAGATTCGTCCATTGATTCAAAGATTGCAACCAATTTCTGATGGATGCCTTTCAGATTTGGGATCACCATCATGGGATCCAATTGATAATCCGCAAGTTTGATCCATTCATCTTGTTCGTACGGTTTAATAGTTGGACTATCCTCTGTCAATGCCAGCTTTAACCTGATCAATGCATTGATGTGTGAATCTAACAAATGATGGACGACCTGTCTCCCATTCCAACCATCAACTCTGTAAGCATGCTCAAATTTTTCAGAAGGCCAATCGGATATCAGAGCTTCCAATCGCTGTGGAAGTGTTTTTATACGATCAATACAATCAGTCACATAACCGGGTGAGTATATGGTCTGGCGCGCAAACTTACCTACAGGGTACTTCAATGATTCTATATCCATTATAATAGTTTTTATTTATAAAATTTCAAAAATTCCTGCTATTCCCTGGCCTCCACCTACACATGCCGTTACCATAGAGTATTGTTCTTTTCTCCTACGGGCTTCATTCAATGATTGTATGGTTAACTTTGCACCTGAACAACCAAGTGGATGACCCAATGCAATGGCTCCTCCGTTCACATTGACCTTATCAGGATTTACCCCTAATTCCTGCATCACTGCGAGAGCTTGTGCAGCAAATGCTTCATTGAGTTCAATGACTCCAATCTGATCCAGATTCAAATTAGCCTGAGCCAACGCTTTTGGCACTGCCTTACATGGACCGATACCCATATAAATAGGTTCAACACCTGCCAATGCACAAGAGACCAATCTTGCAATAGGTCTTAGATTAAATCTTTTGACTATTTCCTCACTTACTACCAAAACAAATGCAGCTCCATCAGAGGTTTGCGAAGAATTTCCCGCAGTAACGGTGCCATTGACCATAAAAGCAGGCTTCAATTTACCCAGTGCTTCCATGGTAGTTTCCCTCCTCACCCCTTCATCAACACTTACAGTCCATGATTTGGTTTTCTTGACATTATTTTCAACATACACTTCCTCAACATCGATGGGCAGGATCTCGTCGACAAAATTACCTCCATCTATTGCTGCAGCAGCCAATCTATGTGACCTGACAGAAAATTCATCCTGAGCCTCGCGGGAGATTCCCCATTTTTTAGCTACTGCCTCAGCAGTATGACCCATTCCAGCTACATAATCCGGTGTATTACTTGTAATATTATAATTCGGTGCAAATCTGTAACCTGTCATTGGTATGGAGCTCATGCTTTCTGCGCCACCTGCTACATACACATGGCCCATGCCTGATCTTATCTTAGCCGTAGCAATGGCAATGGTCTCAAGTCCGGAAGCACAATATCTGTTGACAGTCATACCGGGAACGCTCTCTCCCAAAGCTCTTAATGATATTAACCTTCCTACCTGGAGTCCTTGTTCACCTTCAGGATTGGCACAACCGACGATACAATCATCCACCAGAGCCTTGTCCAATTCAGGAACAGATTTCATAAGGTGGTCTATCACTGAAACAGCGAGATCATCACTTCTCATAAAGCGAAATCCACCTCTACCGGCTTTACCAACGGCTGTTCTAAATCCTGCTACAATGTATGCTTCCTGCATTTTATTAAATTTTTATTGATCTGAATGATAACATGGATGTGTGTCAATAGTTGACAATATCAATTTCGTAAAGGTTTTCCTTTTTCCAGCATATGAGATATACGCTCCAAAGTTTTCTGCTCACCACATAAACTTAAAAATGCTTCCCTTTCTATGTCCAGTAAATACTTCTCAGATACTATTTGAGAAGAAGTAAGATCGCCTCCGCACATTACCCAGGCTAATTTCTTAGCGATTTTTATATCATGTTCGGAAGCATAACCTCCCAATTGCAAACTATGAGCTGCTGCATACAAGGCACCAAGTCCTGTCCTGCCCAATACCATTATATCATCTCTTTGGACAGGTGGCACATAACCGTCTGATAGTTCTATGACTTTTTCTTTTGCTTTATAAATGACCTCAGGCTGAAACATTACTACAAAGTCTTTTTCATTAAGGTAGCCAAGATCGTAAGCTTCATATGCTGAAGTTGCCACTGTGGCAGTGGCTATGACTTTAAACTTTTCTATAAGACGTGGGATTTGTACATCACCATCATAAAATGAGTCGGAAGTCCTTACAGCAAATTCTTTGGTTCCGCCACCTCCCGGGATCAAACCCACCCCTACTTCTACGAGGCCGATGTAAGATTCAGCAGCTACTGCAGTGGCATCACAATGCA
>JAYUWT010000428.1:0-3308 GCA_043753405.1 Saprospiraceae bacterium
GAACTTTGAAATTACAAATTGCGTTAAAATGATTATTCAGCCACAAAAATGGCATTTTGCTTAGCCCTTCATTTCTCAATCAATTTAAAAAAAAAGTATATGAACAGTCAAAGCGCTATGCTCAAATTCGAAAAAAATATTGGTAAAACAGAAAGGGCCCTTTCCTTGTTATCTGGATCATTTATATTGTTCAATTCCTTCAGAGGTAACAGGAAATTTCCTAAGTTATTATCAGCAGGCTATCTTTTATTCAGAGGAGGAACAGGTTATTGTGCACTAAATAATGCCATCCAAAGTAATCGTATAACAAAATCTGAAGATGGTAATATCATAATCAAGACCAGTGTAACGGTTGACAAGGCCCGTAAAGAGGTATATGATTTCTGGCGTAAGTTGGAGAACCTTCCTAAGTTCATGAAACATCTGGAAAAAGTAGAGGTTATTGACAAGGTACATTCTGAATGGACCATGAAGATCTTTGGTGTAGTAGGACCGATCAGCTGGAAAAGTGAAATAGTGAGTGATAAGAAAAATGAGTTGATCTCCTGGATTAGTTTACCGGATTCCACCATTGAAAATGCCGGAGAGGTGAAATTTGCAGATGCGGGTGATAATACCACAGAAATTCAGGTAGAGATTACCTACAAGGCTCCGGCCGGTAAAATCGGGGAAGGCGTAGGCCAGATCCTGAATCCATTATTAGAAAGAATGGTCACGGACGATATCAAAAATTTCAAGAAATATATTGAGACTGGCGAAAATCCTGTATCGTAATAAATAATTTAAAGAATACAATAAAAAAAGACGGTCGAATGAATCGATCGTCTTTTTATATAAGAACCTTAAATATTAATCTTTTCAGATATCCTCTTTTTTAGGATTGCAGAATTCAATATAAGATGGCAAATTGTCTACCAAATTGCTGACTTCGTAGATAATATAATCAGGAAGTAACATATCATTGACCCTTATACCCCTGAATCCCAGATCCACGATCTCCTTAGTTGGGGAGATCATTACGCCTTCATTTTTAGCCACGCTGTAATTGTATCTAATTAAATTGCTCATCTCATATTATTTTAATCGTTTATTAATAAATGAATGTGAAAGAAATGATCGTAGTTTTTCTGCGGATTAACTTAGTTTAAAAAACTTTGTTAACCGTGATTTTAATACGGTACAAAAATGAATATCTATGATCACAATTAATTACACAATTCTTATTTTATATTACATGATTGTCACTTGTTGTGGTTTGTCCCTGGAGTAGCTCAAAGAGATTCTGTTTTAAGGTTGAATTAAAGAATTATTTACAACTCCTTATACTAAAGAACGCATAGATCATTTGTAATAAATAAGATGCCTAACCTGTGTATAAATTATAAACATTATCATATGCAAAGAGCCATTATCTGTGATCTTGACGGCACACTTTCTTTGTTTGATAAAGAGCACAGGAACCCCTATGATCGTGACTTTGAAAACGATGAATGTTCCCCCCAGGTAAAGTTTATCCTGGAGAGCTGGCAGAAAACTTTTCCAGATGGAAAGATCTTCATCCTGTCGGGTAGGAATGTTAAGTTCAAAAAACAAAGCCTAACCTTTCTTAACCAGCACGTCCCGAATTTACAATACGAGCTTATCATGAGAAAGACAGATGACAGAAGGAAGGACGTGATCTTTAAAAAGGAAGTTTACACCCAGATGATCAAAGGAAAGTACAAGGTGGATTTCGTCATAGATGACCGCTTACAGGTCTGCCGGCTCTGGTATTCTCTGGATATCTATGTGCTGAACGTTAACCAGGGGCTTATTGAATTTTAAATATAGTCCACTCCATCAAAATGATTCAAAAATATTAACCATGCCATGAAACTAAGTTTGAGTCAAGAACCTTTAATTAGTTTATAAGGTTGGATAACCTTATGAAAACAAAAAAATATGAGCAAATTTATCACTTTAAATGTCACTTCGGGCAATGACATTGGATTTACCTATTTCAATGTGGATCACATCACAAGGTTTTACGGCAATGATCAGCACTCCACCATCCTTTTGACCGACCATGTCATCCTGCACGTCTCAGAGACCATTGATGACGTCAAGACAAAGATCTTCGATGCCGTTGAGGACACTGAACCAAAAGACGGGAAAAAGAAAAAAGAAAATGGAAAATAAATAAAATTTAAAATCTGTTAATATATTTCAATCATAGGGTGATTTGAAGTATTCTTAATTGAGCCATGTTGCTGTAAAGTGACATGGTTTTTTTGTGGCACAAAATTGAAATATAAATATCTGATGACAGGCAACAATAAAATCTTATTGGGTCATAACTTTAAGTTGAAAATTCATGATTTGACACCTTAAGGTTTGTATTTTGCCTCTTCAAGAATTTGCTGTGCATTGGTATTATTGATCAATTTAATAATATCCATGTCTGCATGTCTTTCCATGTATGCTTCTATTATCTTACCACCTATGAAGGCAGAACTTCTTCCGGGGGCTTCAGCGGGCATTCCCGGTGAAGTCGGGCTTGGATTTACATATTTTTGTATTTTTCGAAAATCCTCAGAATAAACCAGCTTCTCTGTAAGGAAATATGACCACATTTCTTTTTCATTGTTTTTACAAAACTCCAATTGTGCAGGATTATAATTGTAAACGAGTGTATCCTGATGAGAAGGAAGTATATGCTTTAAAATAAAAACCTCTTTCCCTTGTTGAAGCATATGATCCAGTAATGTTTTAGGTTCCATATCCGGAAGGATTGAATTTCTAATATAATTTTTTATTAAATTAGGTACTATATTTTCTTTGTTCATAGTTCGTTGTATATATAGTGGCCAGGTTTCAGTATCGTAATATTTGTTACCTCTACCAAAATACATTTCCAGACTTACTGCCATTTCATCATCCGATGTAGAAAATGCGCCAGTCCCAAATTCAGTAAGGCACGTAAATACAGCAGGGACCTTGATCTGAGAAAATATCTTTTTCAATTTGGAAAATGCGTCTGCATAGTCTTTTTCTTCTTTTTTTAGATCGGGATAAACTTTAGGTAAAGTATCCAACAAATTATTGATCAAACCACTGTTTTTATATAATTTATAAATATTAACTACAGATGTATCCGGATTGTAATTATCATTGATCACTTTTAAAAAATAAATAGTAGAAAATTCAGGATATTTCTCAATTATATTATTAATACCGGCTTGAACATTGCCGGTATCTATTTTATCCAACAAAAATTCATACCTGACCCAGGGTTCTGAATTGGTAGAAGTTACATCCTGATATTTGTC
>JAYUWT010000429.1:0-3306 GCA_043753405.1 Saprospiraceae bacterium
AGACGCTTCACCCATTGTAACTTATATGAATTTAGATTAAATGAAACTGACAAACTACCCGACATGAGTAATAGGGCAAATGCAAAGGCATTGAGCAGGATAAGCAGGTTGATCAATTGACCTCCAAATAAAAAGTTGAGTAAAAAAACCAGGATATATCCCGTAAAATAGAAAATAGTGAACCTGAATAGTTCGGTATTCTGGCCCCGTAACATCAAAATCGAAGGGATCAGCATGGATGGAATATTGACGAAAGTATAAAGGCAAAACCAATAAAATCCTTCGATTGTCTTTGATTCTATCAGAAAGGGAAGCAGCAATGGACGTCCAAGTACAAGTACGAGGGAACAAAAGAAGGATATTGCCAGAAAAAAAATAAAGGTACTGCTTATAAATGCCTGTTTTTCTCTTGATGCTACCTTCGGATAGATGGCCAGGAAAGCCTGTGTCATTCCATTGACCCAGAAAACGCTTATGAATTGGCCTAAATAATTGAGGGTTTCAAATTTACCGATGTTTTCTATCGACATGGCACTTTTAGTCAGGATGATGCTTCCTATGATAATGCTAACCTGGCGTAATATATTGAACGCCTGAAATAACCTGATGGGATCATTTAAAATCTTAGATGAAACTACCGGGTTATCGTTTTCTTTCATACTTTCTCACTTTCAATAAAGCGTATTCCGAAGGTAGATAATTCATCCAGAATGGGTTCGTACATTTCTTTATGGACAGGAATATATATACCGGGAGTACTGAACATGCCTCTGAGGTGCAATTTAGTATAAATAGCCAATGGCAGCCCAACTGTTTCACTCATGGCAGTATGAACTTCATCTCTTCCTTCATGAAAAAGAGTAGAATAGGTGGTCCTTACTAAATTATCCAGTTTGTAAGTGATTTCGTGTTGCATCACTATGAGGTCCCTGTCATTTTCCTTTAGGACCCATTTATTGACGATCAGGTATTCAATGACCTCAGCGGGGGTTGGATGATCCAAAGGACAAGTTTCCTGGGAAAATAAGCCCAGCCATTCCAGTTTTGCAAAAATGTCGGCGGGGATATGCCTGTGTATTGTCATCTCTAACCGAGTTTTTATTTCACTTTCATGATCTGCCAGAAAACCTTCGGTAAATGAGGCATAGGTAAATCCCGCCTTAATAGATAAGGTTGTGGTATTATCAGTGAGGCCCAAAGCGATCAGTACCGACCATGCTTCGCAAAAACCAGAGCCTCGAAGTGTGCCCCTGATCATGGTTTGAATGCCCGTGAGGTTATAGTTGTCAATATATTTGACAGAATCACGATTGACATACATGGAATAGGAGCCATGGCCAATAATTTCAACATCTGAGGACTCTCTGAATAATCTGTTGTAAGGGATGAATTTGATCTTACCATTTTCAAGAAACTGGGAGGTGGATTGACCCGCTAATACGACATTTCTGGGGTTCCAGCTTACCTTATAATGCCAAGGATTGTCATCACATTCAGGTGCTACCAACCCTCCAGTAAAAGATTTAAATGATATGATCTCACCACCTGCAGATTTGATTTCATCCAGCAATTTCATGGCTGACATGTGATCAATACCCGGGTCTAAACCCAATTCATTTGCAAAAACCAGTCCTTTTTCCAGAATGGCCGGTTCCAATGCTTTTAACTCATCGGTCAGATAAGAGGCAGTCGCCATATTTATACCAAAGTGTATACAGTCTTCAGCAACAAGAATGTGCAGGAATGCAGGTAACATAGAAATTACGAAATTTGACTGGGAGATAAGAGCCTGCCTCATGACCGTATCAGTAATATCACAAGTCACAGCCCTGCCTCTTTCATGATTGCCGATCTTTTGTTCAGCCACCTCAAGATTAGCATCTGCCAATACTATATTCCAGTCTTCCGTTGCGGCATGATGCAATAAATAATCAATCATCATAGTTGCGGAGCGACCTGCCCCAAATAATAGGATTTGCTTCACTTAATCTCTTTATAATTAATTGATATCACGTAAAATATGAGGATTCAAATTCCAAAGAACCAACATTGCTTCTAAATTAATCAACTTTGATTAGAAGCCGCGAATTTATTAAATAGTATATTGTAAAAGGGTAAAACTCAATTAATTTTACAAAATATAAAATTAATATATACTTTTAATTCAATATAAGACATATGGCAATAAAGAATTATACGATTTCTTACCAGGAATTTGAGAGTTTAGTTGAATTGACTGAAGAGCAAAGAATATTACTGGGAGAAGCACTTAAAGCTACTGAAAATGCTTATGCACCTTATTCCAAATTTCATGTGGGCGCTGCCTTGGTAGACGAGCAAGGTAAATTATTTGTTGGGGCAAATATGGAAAATGCGGCATATCCATTGTGCATCTGTGCAGAAGGCTCCATGTTATCAGCATACAGCAGCTCAGGTGCTCAATCTCCGATCAGTATGATTGCTATCACTGCATCCTCGCCTCATCAGGAACTTGATCATCCCGTAGCTCCATGTGGTGCGTGCCGGCAAATGCTTACAGAATTTGAAAACAAGCAGGGTAAGTCATTC
Source organism: Saprospiraceae bacterium (assembly GCA_043753405.1). Taxonomy (GTDB): domain Bacteria; phylum Bacteroidota; class Bacteroidia; order Chitinophagales; family Saprospiraceae; genus Parvibacillus. Next base: position 2,569 of record JAYUWT010000429.1, read on the forward strand.
AGCATTATATTAAGGGGATCCAGCGGCCCAATTTATGTAATCAATAGTGTCGCGGATATTTTACCACTTGGGTTTTCTTCGAAAGATCTTTAAGCAAGTCAGACGTGGTTTTTCAATAATTCTTCAAGATCTTGAGGAGTATTGATCTCTATACTGTCATTGTCAGTAAGTGAGACTTTTACATTATAATCGTTTTCGATCCACCGGAGTGCTTCCACATTTTCAGACGATTCAAGATAACTTTCGTTGATGGAAGAAACTTCCAGCAAAGTCTCCCGTTTGAAACCATATAGCCCAATGTGTTTGTAATATTGATGACGAAGCAGCCACTCTTCTTTATTGGCAAATGCAAAAAATGGAATAGGATGCCTGCTCATATAAATAGCTTCCATATTGCTGCCAAAGACGATCTTAACTGTTTCCGGATCGTCAAGTTCTTCCTGGGTTTGGATAAATTTAGCCAGCGTAGCTATTTCGGCAGATTCATTCTGTAATAAAGTCTTTGCCAGAATATCAATCTGGATCGGCATTAGAAAAGGTTCATCACAATGAATGTAGATGATGGCTTCATAATCCGGATGCCTTTTAGTCACTTCTGCACATCTGTCCGTGCCACTTCTATGATAATCAGCTGTCATTTCAACAGGGATGTTCAATGATCTGCAAGTGTCAAATATCCGTTCATCATCTGTTGCCACAATAATATCAGTTAAAAATGCTGACATTCTGGATTGCTCA
>JAYUWT010000430.1:0-3302 GCA_043753405.1 Saprospiraceae bacterium
TCAAAAAGTTTTGAATCCCATCCTTCGTGATAACCCCTTGGCCCTGCATGAAAATACTGGCTGTCCGAACCATCAAATTCATTCAGGCCCTCTGCCTGGTTTTTTACAGCGTGCGAATGAACAATGTCCATGATCATGGTGATGCCCATGCCGTGGGCTTTATTTACTAAGTATTTCAAATCTTCCGGTGTTCCAAACCTTGAAGAAGGGGCAAAGAAATTGGAAACATGGTATCCAAATGATCCATAATAAGGATGCTCCATGACGGCCATCATTTGTATGGCATTGTAACCGCCATCTTTTATTCTTGGTAAAATATTATCAGCGAATTCACGATAGGTCCCTACGCCTTCATACTCCTGCGCCATACCTACATGACATTCATAAATGATGGGTTGCTGAATATTCTCTTCCAGGTTAAAATGGCTGTCTGTCCATTCAAACTGTTCGGGAAACCATAGTTGCCCGGAAAAATCATGGGTGTTGGGGTCCTGTATTACTTTGCGGATATAAGCCGGGATCCTGTCTATTACTCCATTGGCTGCCTGTATATGCACTTTTATTTTACTGCCATGTACAAAGCTGTCTTTGTATTCTTCATAAGGAAGAAATATTTCCCAGTCGTTGTGAATGTTTCTTTCCAGTCTATGCGAGGTTCTGTTCCAGCCGTTAAAATCTCCCGTTAGGCACAATTGCTGAGCATTTGGCGCCCATTCTATATAGGTCCACCCGTTTCTTTGCGTATCGAAGTTGATGCCATAGTAATAGTGGGCTTTGGCAAAATTGAGTAAGCTCCCTGCCACAGCTTCTATTTCTTTGCGTGATTTTTTATAACGTTCAAACCGTTCCTGAACATCATGAGCGTATGGATCCAACCAGGGGTCTTCTTTGATAATAGCTAATTTTTCGGTTTGACTCATAAAAATTGAAATTAAGTGGTGTGGAACTGATTCGTTGTCTTTTTGTGTATTTATTTTAAAATAACTAATGAGTAATATGAATTTACAGTAATTTTTGATACGCCTACGAAAGAATAGTTTTATTGTGCAAGAATAATTATTTCATAATTCATGCATATAAGCCTTGCAATCAGAAATCATTTGAGTGTCGCAATTCCGGCTTCAGAATACTTAGTTCAATTATTACTACTGCCGCGGTTTATTTTCCCCGTCTCTATAAACTTATTCTTTCTCAAGGTCAATAATACAATTGTTTGCGTCAGGCGAATGCAATGTTTTGTGCAACTAATCGTCATATATTATCTATACACTATTGATTGAAAGGTAACAGAATAAGGTTTGCTGTTCAAAATGCTCTTCCTGATTTTCCAATTGCCATTTTTGTCAGACTCTTCATAAGTAAATTTTTCGACAAACAATACTTTTCCAACCGGATCAATTGATTTTTGTTCAACGAGATGCGAGAGACTGTCATAGCTCTTGTAGTTTGTTTGAATCTTTTTTTGATCCAATACCCCACCACTTTCTCTCTCCCGACTTGCCGAGTCATACTTAATATACAAATCAGTCATTATTTTACCGTCATTGTAGTAAGTAATTTGCCGGACAATATTACCACTATAATCAAAGTAAATTGTTCCTTTTTTTATTTTCTTTCCATCTTTAAAAACTTCAAACTTATTCGAATGATTTTGGGAATATTCATATCTTGAAGAAGATAAAATTTCATTGTGTGTGTCAAATAAATACTCCTCTGTTTTGTTCCCATTCCCGGCATACTTGTAAATTATTCCGCCCCCAAAAATTGATGAGGGGCCGTGAAATTCCATCTCCTCCAGAATTTTATTTTCCCCATCGAATTTTTGAATTTGCTTTTGTTGATGGATGCTGTCAAGTTCTTTAAAGTTCTGATTTAAAAGCAAATATTCTGTAGTGGTAACAATTTTCTTCACTGATTTTTCATCCGTCTTAATTTGAGACGAGCAGCTATTGGATAGAAAAATCAAAACGAGAGCACAAAAGTTCAATTTCATAGTTATTAATTATTGTACGTGCGTTATGCACTGTTCAGGTATTTCGAAGGCGGGCAATTCATTAATAGTCCAGCCTCTCTTTTGCAAAGTATACTTTTGTTTGGTGCAGTATTTACATTACAACCGTCGGGCAGTTATTGCCGGTCGTGGCGAATCAGATATTCGTCCGCCGTAACCGTTGCCTGGCTTTTTTTATGACCCACCCTGAAAAAAGTTGACTGGTTAATAAAATGCTGATGTTAACAATGTCCGGCCTCAATAATGCCAAAGGCCAATTTTGTGCCGGCAGTTTTTACAATTGTTTAAATACTCCGTATGAATTAATACTATTGATATTAATCCTATTCTTTGGGATAAAGTCATGTATTAAGTAAATACTCTCGCCTTCTTTTTGAATAATGGATCTTATTTCAATTACATTTATTAACCCTTCTTTACTTGCTATAGATATTGATCCTTTTCTGAAAGCTGTTCTATCAAATTCAGGATCCCCATATTCTTTTTCTATGCCATGAAAGAAAATGCTGTCTTTTGATTGTGTGACAGAATCAAATCTGTATTGACCAGATAATAATTTTAATGCATTGAACTTTTGATTTACTATTCTGAGTCCATTTACTTTAAATTCCGTTTCCAACGGTTTTGTTTCCTGACCGCCTTGATTATCTTCTATTTCTATTGTTCTTAGTTCCGAATCATTATTCCACATAGACAAAAATGTTACAGGTAAATCTGGTAAATCCTTATTAAATTCTTGTCCTTGTTTGGCAATTTTATAGCCAAGGTTGTTTTCTTCAGTTGAAGTACTTACATAAAATATCTTGTAAATTATATAGTTTGAATCCGGGGAGTATTGTGATTCTAAACTATATATTGGCCTGCCAGGTTTACATGATTGTAAGCCAAAAAATAAAATCAAAAAGAAATATGTTGTTTTCATTTTAAAATGGTACTTAACCTTTCAATCATCGAAGTTTGATAGGTCTTTTTAAAATTTGTTTAAACGTTTATATTTCTGCTAAAATAGGTTACTTATAATAGCAAACAAATTTCAGAGTATCGCAAATACAAGTCTTGAAAAAGAAACAAACTGCAGGCATTGATGAAACTTACTCCTCAATTCCCCGGATCTTCATCTTCTCCAACCCTTCCTCTTTTACAAGATCCCTGTAAGTAACTAATTTCACCCCACCACTTTTTACCATCTTTTGAAATTCCATTGATAATAAAGTATTCAATTCCGCCGAACGATGGATCGCCACCAATGGTTTTGTATCTGAATGCTGATCTGTATTATTCATATCCACCA
>JAYUWT010000431.1:0-3297 GCA_043753405.1 Saprospiraceae bacterium
CATTTTTTAATAATTTAAACGATTTATTAACCGGTATTTCATTAATAATAGCGATATTTGCATGCATTTTTGACAAACAAAATCACCTCACAACACAAAATAATATAATCTTTTTTGCAAAGTAACCATGGCAGATTTTTCATTTATTTCTAACGCCCATCCCAGTGTAATTGAATCTTTATATAAAGACTATCTTCGAGATCCGGAATCTATAGATAAAGAATGGAAAGCATTTTTTGCCGGATTTGATTATTCTGTAAAGTATGATGGTGTCTCATACCAAGAATCAGAGAAAACTACTGACTCAAGTATCCTGATCAAAGAAATAGGTGTAAGTAATCTCATCAATGCATTTCGTCATAGAGGGCATCTTCTTTCGACTACTAACCCTATACGAAATCGGAAGAACAGAGCACCGCATCTTGATCTCAATGACTATGATCTGAGTGAAACCGATATGGACCAACGTTTCCAGGCAGCAAATGTTCTGGGTCTGAAGAATGCTAAATTGAGTGAAATAATTCAACACCTCAAAAACATTTATTGTGGCCATATAGGATTCGAATTTAAACACATTGAAAACTATGAAAAACGAAACTGGCTTCAAAATAAGATCGAAAAAAGAACTCATCTCGAGGATTATGGGATCAGTCATGACAGAAAGATCAGAATATTAGAAAAATTGAATGGTGCCGTAATGTTTGAAGAATTTCTTCATACTAAATATGTTGGACAGAAAAGATTTTCGCTGGAAGGTGGCGAGACCACGATAGCAGCATTGGATGCTATGATCAGTATCAGTGCAGAAAGTGAAGTTGAGGAAGTGGTGATTGGTATGGCTCATAGAGGAAGATTAAATGTTCTTGCCAATATTATGGGTAAAACATATGATCAGATCTTTTCTGAATTTGAAGGTACAGCTGTACCTGATCAAAGTTTTGGTGATGGAGACGTTAAATATCATTTAGGGTTTTCAAGCCAGGTAACTATTCCTTCCGGCAAAGAAGTGTACCTTAAATTAGTACCTAATCCATCTCACCTTGAAGCTGTAGATCCTGTGGTGGAGGGTTTTGCCAGAGCAAAGGCTGATATTATGTATAATAGTAATTATGACAAGATCTTGCCGATCCTCATACATGGGGATGCTGCCGTGGTTGGACAAGGAGTGGTCTACGAAGTAGTGCAAATGAGCCAACTAAACGGTTATTATACAGGTGGAACTATGCATTTTGTCATCAACAATCAAATCGGATTCACCACCGACTTTGAAGACGGACGTTCATCTACATATTGCACTGCAAGTGCCTCCCTGGTCCAGGCACCCGTATTTCATGTCAATGGCGATGATCCCGAAGCAGTGGTCTTTGCCGTGGAGTTGGCAACCGAGTACAGACAATTATTCAATAATGATGTTTTTATCGATATGGTTTGTTACCGCAAACATGGTCATAATGAAGGGGATGATCCAAAGTTCACCCAACCTCAGATGTATGACATTATTGCAAAGCATCCCAATCCCAGAGAGATCTATCTAAAGCAGTTATATTCCCGGGGGGATATAAGTGAAGCCGAGACTGAAAAACTGGAAAAGGCTTATTGGTCCAATCTTCAGGCCAGATTGGATGAAGTAAAACAAAAACCACTCCCTTATACATACCAGGAGTCTGAACAAGCCTGGAGATCCCTTATTAAAACTGTGGATCCTAAAGATTTTGCTATTTCTCCCAAGACGGGAATTAAAAAAACCACCGTTGAAAAAATAGTTCACCATCTTCAGACCATTCCGGAAGGATTTAAACCTCTGAGCAAAGTAAACAGGTTGCTAAAAGGTAAAGAGATCTATATTAAGGAAGGAGTCCTGGATTGGGCGATGGCAGAATTAGTAGCATATGGCTCTATACTGTTGGAAGGTAAAAATGTTAGAATGAGTGGCCAGGATGTACAAAGAGGTACATTTTCACATCGCCACGCTATATTCCGCGACTCTGAGACTTTTGAAGAATACAACAGATTGACGGGTTTGTCAAAAGTTCAAGGCAAATTTATGATCTATAATTCATTATTGTCCGAATTTGCTGTGTTGGGATTTGAATATGGTTATTCCCTTGCCAATCCTAACAACCTGGTTCTCTGGGAGGCACAGTTTGGGGATTTTTCTAATGGGGCGCAAACGATCATGGATCAGTTCATCACTGCCGGTGAAAGTAAATGGCAGAGAATGAATGGTATAGTTTTATTATTACCACATGGATATGAAGGACAAGGACCTGAACATTCCAGTGCACGTTTGGAAAGGTTCCTGGGCATGGCAGCAGACTTTAATATTACTGTGGCTAACATTACAACACCGGCAAATTTTTTCCATGTTTTGAGGAGGCAGTTGGCCCGTCCATTCAGAAAACCTTTAGTGATCATGTCGCCAAAATCTTTATTGAGGCATCCGGAATGCCTTTCTCCGATGGATGAGTTTGTTACGGGACAAAGATTCCAGGAAGTCTATGATGAAGCAGAACTTAAAGAAATCAAAGCAGAGAAATTTAAAAAATTGGTGATTTGTTCAGGCAAGATTTATTATGACCTGATAGCTCACCGGCGTGAGCACAAAATAATTGACTCCGCCATTGTAAGAATGGAGCAGTTATACCCTTATCCTCAGGGACAGATCGACGAAATCTTTGCTAAGTATAAAAATGCAGAGATAAGATGGGTACAGGAGGAACCTTTTAATATGGGAGGTTTGGTATATATCAAGAACCTATTCCCTGTTGGTGCAAAAATGATCTCCCGAAAGGCAAGTGCTTCTACTGCCACAGGATTTAAGAAGACCCATGACAGACAGCAGGCGGAGATAATGGTTAAGGCTTTTGAATAAGTAATATGTTTTTTTTGTTTATTTGTTGGCCTCGAGTTACAAACTCGTGCCAGCGGGGGGAAGGAGTTTGCGTAAAAAAGGATATTAAGGCGGAAGTAGTTAAAAGATTTTAGGTAGTGTCACACTAATACTGAATTAGGCGCTTAACTAACAATGATCTTGTAAGGTGCCGGAACATGCCTTACCATCCTCGTTATCAGATCATCAAATATTCCTTCTTTCATAAGATGCCTGTTATATCTGTAACAATATTCATTGATATAATACTTCAGATGGGTCGCATGACCATGGATGCCTGAAAGCCACGATTTGAAACCATGTATTACACGTCGCATCGGATCAAAATATTCTTTTTTCTTATCCTTTTCCTTGGTTGTTATATTTATCATTTCCCTCTCCAGGAATTGAAAGGGAGTCTTCTGTGA
>JAYUWT010000432.1:0-3293 GCA_043753405.1 Saprospiraceae bacterium
TCATTAATTCTTTAAATACACTTCCTTTTGCAATAGCCTTAAACCAATTAAATTCTTTATGAAGATTGACCACGCGTCCAACAATGATTAATGAAGGTGAGCTAAATTCCAATGCGCCAAAATCTGATTTGAAATCTCTGATAGTCGTTAGGTGGATTTGCTGTTGTTTTGTGGTGGCCTGTTCGATGATTGCAATTGCGAGCATTGAGTTTTGTGAAAACTGGAGAAGTTTTTCTGCCAGAAAATCAATATTTCTTGCGGTCATATAAAATACAAGGGTGTCTTCCGAATTTCCAAGGCTTATCCATTTTTCATTATTAAAATCACGCGATGGATTTAGTGTGATGAATTGAACACCCTGAGAATAGCCTCTTGCTGTTAATGGGATGCCAGCATATGCAGATGCACCTGAGGCAGCAGTAATGCCGGGAATTATTTCAAAAGGAATATTATTTTTCCTTAGGATCATCAATTCGTCCAGGACATTACTAAAGAAAGCAACATCACCACCTTTCAATCGAAGGACAGATTTTCCTTCATTCGCATACCGGACAATTATATCTGAAATTTCAGATTGTGAGACAGACGCATCATTATATCCCTGCTTCCCGGCATGGATGATGATGGATTGAGGTGATGCATACTGCCTGATAATTTCGGGATTTACTAATCTGTCAACAATAATTACAGCAGCCAATGGCAAAGCATTTCTCAGTTTTACCGTGATGAGGTCCGGATCGCCTGGCCCTGCACCTGCGAGTATGACCTTGCCTTTAGATTGAGGATTTTGCATATTGGTTAGCAGTAAGTAAAGCCAGGAAAAACTTTGTGAAGAATTGAGCCGAAAAGCACTAGACTAAAAAGAAATCAGATGGAAAAAAGTAATGGGAATGGGGGAGGGGTTGTGGTGTTCAGATTACTGACAACAACAACAGGGCATGCAGGGACAACAACAACGCATATCAATGCACCTAGGTGTGCATGTAGCTTGCGTATTGTTTTTTATGTTAAGTCGCTCTTGCATTTATTCTTAAGGAACTACAACAAATATAGGCCTTTTTCAATATGATGCTAAAAGCATGCCAGATTTAAAACAATCTTAACATAATCAAGGGGGAGAAAAGTCGAAACCTTTATTTTTGATAATAGAATAAACCAAGCTTAATTTTAATGAATATCGCTATCTCCAATCCGGGTTGCTATTAAGACCGCTTCCAGGCAGTTCAGTGAGTCCGGTGCCATCAGCATTTATGATCTGAAGGCGGTTTTGCATCGAAAAAACAATTTTATCACCATCCGGATTGAATCTTGGATCATTTGGCTGCAGAGAACCCGGGGCAACGAAAATTCGGGTTTGACTTGTTCCATCAGAATTCATGATATAGATGGCCTTTTCACTTGAACGAAAAGATACAAATGCAATTTTTGCACCATCAGGACTCCATGCCGGCATAAAATCAGTGAAAGTTTCATTTGTAAGCCGAAGCTGATTCGACCCATCTGAATTCATGGTATAAATTTCATCATCACCTGTTCGACTTGATGTGAAAGCAATTTTGTTACCATCAGGACTAAAATCTGCGTCACTATCTCCAAGAGCAGAACCTAGCCGTTGTCTGTTGCTTCCATCTGCATTCATGAGATAAATACCTGCATTGCTGGAGGAATTTCCGTCAGAGGAATTATAGGCTATTTTGGAATTATTGGGACTAAAGACTGGAAATGTGCCACCTAGTAAGGTGTCTGTTAACCGCGTCACATTGCCCCCACTTGCATTCATGATATAGATATTCATAGGACTACCATCACGACCGGAGGCAAATACGATCTTACTGCCATCGTTATTCCATTTTGCATCAGTATCAAAACCTGGGCTATTTGTAAGGCGTGTTTGCTGCGAACCATCTTCATTTGTCACATAGATCTCGGCACCCTGATTGTCATCCGCATCCCGGTTAGTATCAAATAATATCTTGCCTGTTGCCCCAGGCGGATTATTGTCATCTTTTCCACAACTGATTACTGCCATTAGTATTACAGGGATACCTACGAATTTGCAAAAAGAGATAGTACGAATCATATTAAAGAATTGATTGTGGATATAAAAGCTTCCCGGAATAATACTCATTAAAGTTATGTTTTTCTGAAGATGACTTAACAGTTACTATTCCTCCAGCCTAAATATATGCATGAAAGCAGACTAACCCAAATTGTACCTTCCTCACCTGTGATATATTGATTCGCTAACCTAACCAGTACCAGTGTTGCAGAAGAAAGTTGAATATGTTGACCGGAAAGTGATTTCGGATTTGTTGATATAAACATCGCTTACAGAGGACTAAGGTAGATGGGCCAAATAAGGGTTATCTTTCATTTATTCAGCTTTCAAGGCAAATGATAAGTAGAATTTTGTTGTTTATGGCATTTTTTCCAGGCAGGTCGTGCTATGCCCAGGATTCGTTTATGACCATAGGAATACATCCGGGAGCAGCAGCCCAGAATACAAACACAGGAAAACAGATTGCCACACTTTTTCCATGGAAAGGGAATCTTTATGCGGGCTATGGAGATTACGGGGCTAATACCGGTCCTATCGATATCTATGCATTCGATCCCGATTCACAGAAATTTACATTTGTATGGGAAGCTAATACAGAAGCGATTTATAATTTCCGTGCATTCAATGGTCGGGTTTTCGCTCCGGCTATTGATCGCAAATCATATGGAAAGCCAGGAGATTATACGATGCTTGACACAAATGGCGTGTGGGCTGATTACAATTTTGGTAGTTCTTCTACGCATGTTTACGACGTCGCCTCATTGAATGATACCATTTTATATATGGTAGGTTCTCAGGAAGAAAGGGCGGCAGTATGGGAAAGTAAGAATAATGGACTTACATGGAAAACGATCCATTATGACACTGCTCTCAGTGGTAATCCAGAGGATTTTGCGAGATATTATTTTGCCGGCAGTTTTCAGGGCAAATTATATGTGCAGGCGATGGATTATTATGGATCATTACATCCGTATAGTGAAGTGTGGGACGGATCGGAATGGGAACGTGATACTTCGTTATTTGGTACAAGTACATTCGCCCTTGGCAGACGACCGGATACTTTCGCAGGGAAAATGATTTATTTAAGCGGCCAGCCAGGTTCTTCATCTCCTCTTCGGGTTTTTGACGGAATTGCGAGCAGCATACTGGACAATATGTGGGTTATCGATTTCATGGTTGATACCCATTATTTGTATGCCCTTGTCGATTCAGGTTTTGGTGTGATCCATGTAAA
>JAYUWT010000433.1:0-8514 GCA_043753405.1 Saprospiraceae bacterium
CTTACTTTTGGTCTTATTGTCAATTAATAAAATAAATACTCATAAATAATTTATTCGAAATAGGATTTCTTACCATACGGTTATGGGATATTTTGGACATATTAATTGTGGCTTATATTATATTCCGTATATACAAGTTGTTAAAAGGGAGCCTTGCAATTTATATTTTCATTGGTATTATTTCATTATTTGCTACATGGCGTCTTGTCACCGTTTTGAAAATGGACCTGTTGTCTACCATTTTGGGGCAATTCGTAAGTGTAGGTGTCATAGCAGTAGTTATAATCTTCCAGCCAGAGATCAGGAAATTTCTTCTTGTAATTGGCAATAACGCTGTTAAAGGAAGTTTCCCATTTTTCAAAAGGTTTTTAAACAAGGTAATTAAGTCGGAGCAGGAAGAAAACCCAGTTGTAACGCAGATCCACAGCGCTATGGTTAGAATGGCTAAAGACAAGACTGGAGCATTAATTGTGATTGTAGACGATCTCAATTATCCGGGATTAGAAGACAGCGGCATTGAGATCAATGCTACAGTGACCAAGCAGTTGATACTTAGTATTTTTAATAAGGAGTCTCCCCTTCATGATGGTGCTATGTTGATACAAAAGGACAAAATTTTGAAAGCTAGTTGTATCCTTCCTGTGTCGGATAATATTAATGTTCCGCCAAGTGCAGGACTGAGGCATCGTGCAGCATTGGGCATAAGTGAGATGAGCAGTGCGCGCACATTTATAGTTTCAGAAGAAAATGGAAAGATGTCGTATACTGAAAGGGGTAGGATAGAAATGGGAATTGATGAAGAAAAAATATTACACTATCTTCAGTTAGCAATGGCGTAAAAGAAGTCAGAAATCAGATGTCAGAAGTCAGAGATCAGATGTCAGAAGTCAGAGATCAGAGATTAGAGATCAGAGGTCAGAGGTCAGAGGTCAGAGGTCAGAAGTCAGAAGTCAGAAGTCAAGTGTTTAAGATATCATTTGCCGAGCTTTTAAGCAACGGGCAAAGTATTATATATGGAGGGCTTCAGCACCATTTTTATTAAAAAACAGTCAAGGGACTTTAGTCCATCCCAAATAATTTAAAAGAATAAATTTTCAAATTGAGATAAAGCTGAGCTATTAACAAAACCCATAATGAGCCACAACTTCTTAATGGTACCAAATCACTTAATGTTAAGTCTTTTGCTTTTGTTTCTTCGCTGCCGGGAATAAAACATTATTTAATATAAGCCTGTAGCCGGGACTGTTGGGATGCAATATCAGATCTGTTGGCGGATCGCCTACGCGATGTTCATAATCTTCAGGATCGTGCCCTGCATAATACGTCCATTGACCTCTGCCATATTCGCCATGGATATATTTTGCTTCACCTAGTGATTTGTTTTCTCCCATTATCAATACATCGGGTTTAATATATTTTTTCATGAATGCAGTAGTTTGTCCCATAAACCCTTTGACTGTCCTGGTATGATTTTGTGTAAGCATGGTTGGAATAGCATCGTATTTGGCAGAAAAATCAAAAAGGGAAAAATAATCATTTTCAGGTTCTACAAGCCTACTACGCGGTTCAGGATCGATCGATGAAAATTCATAAACCATTGGATCACGCACTAAGGTGAAATTATGAAAGGCAAGACAATTTTCAAAATTTAAATGAGATTGAGCATCAGGGGCTTGGCCATCACCATCAAACATTTCACTACAAATATCAGTCGCGGAAGCAGATTGGGCTATATCATATGAATCTGTAGCACTGCACATAGCAAACATAAATCCACCACCACCCACAAATTCCTTGATGGCATCTGTTACTGCAAGTTTAAGTTTTGAAACTTTATCATATCCAAGGCTTTTAGCCAATGCCTCTTGTCTTTGTTGATTTTCCCTGTACCAGGCAGCACCCCGGAAGTTTGCATAAAACTTACCGTACTGCCCCGTAAAATCTTCATGATGCAGATGCAACCAATCGTATTTAACCAATTTTCCTTCGATGATCTCTCTGTCATACACTTTATCAAAGGGGATTTCAGCATAAGTTAAAACCAGCGTTACTGCATCATCCCATGGATTGATCTCTTCCCCTCTTTCGTTTACAGTTGGGGTATAAACTGCTATTCTGGGGGCTTTCTCCATTTTAATCGCTTCCATATTGGTTTCAGCATCGTTGATAAGCTGGAGAATACCATTGAAACCACTGTCACTTATTACCTTGTAGCTTACACCACGTGTTTTACATTCTTTTTCGATGCTTGTACTGTTAGGTAGGACAAAACTACCACCTTCATAATTTAACAACCACCAGGTTTCTGCGCCTTGCTCCAAAATCCAATAAGTTAGGCCATAGGCTTTGAGATGATCCGCCTGTTCCGTATTCATTGGGATCAGAATATAGGAAGCAAATCCGGTATATGCGTAGAAAAAAAGGAATGATATTAAAAGAAAAAAACGACGCTGTGCCATATTCTATTTAATGAAGTTATTTAGTCTGGAAATAATTAGATTGCTAAATTGTATAATACAAAAGTAATAACGAATAAAATTCGAACTATTCCAATATACAATTCATTAAACGCAAGGTAATCTCAAAATGTTCGATAGCAGCTGATAACTGTATGTTAAATGTCTGCATTCACAATAATTATTTATTATAAAGTTTTGTATAATATTCCTTCGCCATTCTACCTGATTCGAATTCGGGAACGATCTGTTTCATAGCTGTTATCACTATTTTTGTCCATTCCTTTGGTTTTTTATAATAAATTGGGCTTATCTCTTCTTTAATTATCCTTAATAAATTGTTCATGTCTGCGACATCCTGTTCTACTTCCGTAAGTTTTTCAAAATCAACAGGAGGTACCACAAAACCATTTTTGCCATGTTCCACAAATTCAGGGATCCATCCATCCCAGGTCGAAAGATTCACACATCCATTCATTGCAGCAGTCATACCGCTGGTGCCTGATGCTTCCTGAGGGATACGTGGATTGTTGAGCCATACATCACTTCCTTGTTTTAATAATTTGGACAATTTCATTTCATATCCGGTCATAATCGCCACATTAGGATAGTCTGCACAAAAATCGACCAATTCGTTGAACATCGTCACTGCCCCCTGATCTTTAGGATAAGGTTTGCCGGCCCATATGATCTGAACAGGCATCTCAGGATTGCAGATTATTTTTTTAAATTGTTCAATATCCCTTGTGATAAGGTCAGCACGTTTGTATCCTGCAAATCGCCTGGCCCATACTATCGTAAGTATTTCAGGATCGAACCATTTGCCGGTCTGATCTGCCAGATTGATAAACAGCCTCCTTTTTAATTCTCTTTTGCGAGCGATCAGATCGACTTGATTATTGGCCTGAGCTGCTTTATTGAGTTTGGCATCTGCCCAAAATTTTTGGTTTTGAGAATTAGTAATATTTGTGATTGGAGCGATATCTTTATGATCTCCCCACATCTTTCTGGCTACATCACCGTGTATTGCACTGACACCATTTGCGATGCGAGACATCCTTAGTGCTACCAAGGTATGGTCAAAGGTGTCACTTTCTGTTTTGGTGATGGTTTTAACTTCTTCCAGTGACAAATCCTGAAAAAAGCTCATTCGGTGCAATTGATTGATATTGTGCTTTTCATTTCCTGCGGCCACCGGTGTATGAGTGGTTAGGATCATTTTTTCTTTGAGAGTTTCTAAATTGCGATCCTTACTATACAGATAAAAAGCAGCAGATAGTCCATGTGCTTCATTCAGATGGTAGACATCTGCATTATAATTGATCTGGTCCAGCAGCTTTGCACCACCGGCTCCAAGGATGATGCTTTGAGCTATTTTTGTTTCGGGATTAGAATCATACAGACAATTTGTGATGGTCTGGGATAAATAATCGTTTTCAGGTAAATCGGTAGTTAATAAAAACAGAGGAGCACTCCCAAATCGTTCAGGATCAAGATATAAAGCTTTTACCCATACCTGGTGATCATTGATCTCAATCTGGAATTTTATGCCCGTATCGACTAAAAAGTTGTAAGCCTTTTTTTGCCATAAGACGCCCATCGTATTATCTGCATTGCGCACCTGATCGTAATAGCCATATTTCCAAAGGATGCCGATACCAATAAGATTTTGTTTAAGCTCATAAGCACTCCGCATATGGGAACCAGCCAGAAATCCAAGACCACCGCTAAAAATCTTCAAAGATTGATCCACTGCAAATTCCATAGAGAAATAAGCTACTTTTTTAGAATAGGATTTTGCAGAGGTATATGGTAAATTGTATTTAGTAAATTGATAATCACTCATATTTCTTTTTTTAAGAAGGGGCAAATTTAGAATATATTATTAAAATCAAAATTTAAAATGAAAAACTAATACTTTGACGGGTAAATCTGATGGTCATAATGCCTTATTGTAAAGGGCATGTTAAGTTAAAATTGATTTATTTACCATAGCAGATCTGACGATTGAACTTTTAGAAAAGAATTTTAAGAGAGAGAATATTTTTTTTTATTTACAGGCAGAAATTTCGATATATCAAACATTAATTTCTTGTAGATTTGTAACAACATCTAAATTTTAGTGCTATGTTAAAATTGAAATATTTTGCTCTCTTTACACTGGTAATCTTTAGTGGATCTATTTTAGGACAACGAGCCATTAATCCAAAGATCGGATTAAACTTTTCAAGACTTGCTACAGAACCAACGGTCGGCATTTCTGAATCACGAGTAGGATTTAACATTGGTTTTGATTATAGATTTGGAGATAGATTTCAGATAGTGCCCGGTATTCATTATGCCACGCATGGTACCACTCTTTTAGGTACACAAGATTCTATAGCAGAAAATAAAATTTTCGTTCATTATCTTCAAATTCCTGTTGTTGCCAGTTTTAATGTTTTTAACAGCAATTTATTTCAGCTGAGGATATATGGTGGAATTGTCGCCAATGTAGCACTCAAAGTGGATGCAAATAATTATCTGACAAAAGATGACTGGAAACCGGTCAATGGTGGCGTCAGATTAGGAACGGGAGTCGATCTTGGTGTCCTGACCTTTGATGTAAATTGCGAAATAGGAATGCTGGATGTATTTGAAGATACCGCTATTCCGACCTTATTGTATCCTAATAACACTCAGAATAATGTTTTGACTCTTGCAGTCGGAGTGAGGGTGAACAGATAAAAACAACCTTTTTTTCTCGAGTTATTAAAATTTCCGGGACTATATCCTATAGTTCCTGCTGAATTGTATTGGTAACTTTTTACCTCACCTCAACACTCTAAGACAGGTGTAAATTTTAACTATTGAGTGAAAATTAATGTAATAGCAGCCTCATACTTCGCTGCCGGGATTTTTAGAATTTCATTCAAAAAGATCTGCAAATTTGCACTAATTTTTATGTTATAGCCAATATAGCGTAAAAAATAACAATTATTATTAATTTTAAACGTTTAAATTATGAAATTTTCAGATAAATCTTTTAGTTTTAGAGTATCGTTAGTAGCTCTACTTTTATTATCAGCTTCAATCTCAATGCTTAGTCAGAATCGCTTACTTGAGCCGAGCCTTTCAACTTTTAGTACTTTAAATGTAGCAGAAAATCAAAGGCTGACAAAAATACAAGCAAGTGGAATGTACACGAGTTATTTTCTCGTCGATTTTGGCAATTTAGCACAAATGCAAAATGAAGGTAAGATTTCTATTAACATTCCTGATGATGAGTGTGAAGATTTGGTATTTAAAGTATCGTCGGTGAAATATGTCAACGAACAGGATTATTACTGGTATGGAGAATTACAATCTACATCAAATGAAAATGATTGTTATTGCAGATTAGGTAACATAACTTTAATATCATCGCAATATGGTAGGATTGGTTATATATCAATAGATGATAAAACTTTTGAGCTTTTAGAATTAAGTTCTAGTAGGTTTGTATTAGGTAAACTTGATGGGAGTAAATTTACAGATGCCGAATGTGGGGTTACTTCCAAAACTCTATCTGTGGATCCATCCGACATGCCTGACATTCAAAGCAGAGAAAACGGAAATTGTGATGTCAGATGTTTGGTACTTTATACCAATAATGCATTAGATGCAGAAGGAGGTTTAGATGCGATAAATAATCGAGTTAATCTGGCTATTGCCCAAACGAATCAAGCCTTAAGTAACAGTTCTATTGATGTTACTCAGTTAAGAATAGAATTAGCAGGTGTACAACCATTAATTTTTACAGAGACACAAATAATGAGAACTGATGTTTTTAATTTAGCGAATAATATAGATGCTCAAATCCTTCGAAATGCTTTTGAAGCTGATATTGTAGTATTACTTACTGACGGTGATTATGGGAATTCTTTTGGAATTGTTGAAATGATTGGGCCAAATAACGGAACTTCATATTCTATCGTTCAAACAGGGGCTGCTACAACAGGTAGGTTTACCTTTGCCCACGAAGTCGCACATCTTTTTGGCGGAGGTCATAATGATGATCCCAGACCGGGAATTCCTCATGGTCATAATTTTAAAACTGGTAACTTTATACCTTGTATTTTTGGAAAAAAACAACGCACTATCCTTAATCTTGCTGATGCCGGAGATGTCAGGATACAACATTATTCAAACCCACAAGTCTATTATGATGGAAAGAAAACCGGAGTAAGTGGTTCAAAAGATAACTCACAACAATTACGAAATACGTCTTGTTCAGTCTCACAATTTAGAGAAACAATCAGACCATTTAATGTATTTATCACAGGTGATATCAATACTTGCCCTTGTGGAAGTGCAAGCCTTGTAGTTAATATTTTCGGTGGAACATCAGGAGCAACATATACTTATTTTTGGGAGAAAAGTATGGATGGCATTAACTGGACAGCAATGTCAACAAATAGTACAGCATATATACCACCAACGGCACCTCCACATCATAATTGCCCGGAAGAAGATTATATTTTTGTACGGGTACATGTAGTTAGTAGCGATAATCAACAAGGAAATGCCTTTGCAACTATCACCAGAGTGTACCAATGGCCTGGTCAGGTAGAACCTTGTTATAATCAACCACTAATTAAAAATGAAGTTATCGATCAAGTCACAATATTTCCTAATCCGACAATTGGACATACTGAAAGCGCGATTACTCTTTCAAAAAAAGGAAAATTTACGATTCGAATTTTAAACAGTACCGGTAGAATAGTTACAACCATTGCAGAAAACCAAGAATTAGAAATGGGAACACATACGTTTTCATTTGACCTTAGGCAAAGCGGTCTGTTTTTTGTCAATTGCATAAGTGAAACAGGAGAACAAATAGTTTCAAAATTCATAAAATTATAGAATATGAAAAAGTTACTAAATATATTTCTATGCTTGATTTTGATATTTGTTCTTTCTTGTGATAAAAATGATTTTAATCCTGATTATTCTCAGGGTAAAGCAACAGCTATAAGAAATGGCGAAATTTGGATCGGGCAAGGTAGAGGAACAATAAATAATTTTTCAATTGGTGTTGAGTTTGGTTTTGAAGTTTTCAACGAAACTGGGATATTAAGGCAGGGACTTGATTTTAATAAAATTCCATCTAAAAAAGGGAAATATTATCTAACGATTATCAATGGACAATCACAAGATAGTATCCCAGGTTGCAGTTTTGCCACTATTTCTCATGATGGGGATGTAGTCGAAGACAGATATTTAGTAAATGAGTCTGAAGTTGAAAGTTACCTTACTGTAACTAAATATGATGAAACGAATAGAAGATTGGTTGGTGAATTTAGAATAAAATTATACATTGACCCAAATCGCCCTAAATCAAATCCCAGCAATCCTGATACTATTCTTTTTGAAAATGGGTATTTTGAAGTTATAATAGAAGAATAATACTGCGCATACATACAAAACGTTTAAAATCTGAACTATATCCTCCATGTAAGCTAAGAGCGAATGAAACGCAATTATAGCACAAAGCAATTCAGGCAAAGGTCCACTTCTTCCAATAAAGAAAATAATACTGAAGAGGGCACCATGACGCTGGAACCTCCGGTATTTCAAATGAAAGCCAATGGCACTTCATTAATTCAATCCGATCAGACTATTCAACGAGACCCTGTCGCAAAGACCTTTGATTTTAACGAGTTTTTCACTGACCTTAATACGAAACATTTTGCTTTAAACCTACGGTTGGAGAGAAACAGGGAGACAATAGAACTTTATAAATACAACCAGGACCAATTACAGAATTTTGAAGGTCTCAATGATGGTCCAGCCGGTTACTTAGTCTTTAAAACTATTCTGGATGAAGAGCGCAGAATGCATTTATATCTGAACCGTCTGGGGAAAAATCATCCTGACTATGAAGAAAAATTTAAAGAATACAAGGAGATTTATGGATTACTTTGTAAGAAACTGGATCAATTCGATCCGGTCTCTAAACTCAGAGAAAAATATCAGGATAGGATCAAGACCGATGTAGATGACCTGGTAAGGATCTTATCCCACCCTTATGGTGCGT
>JAYUWT010000434.1:0-8496 GCA_043753405.1 Saprospiraceae bacterium
CGTAGATTCAACCCTCAAAGATTCAAAAGAACTTGAAAGATCAAAAGAAAAGCTGAAAAGTGTAATGAAAGTCCCGGATCATCTGAAAAGCCGGATGGATTATTTCTCCCGTTTTGAAAATAAGATAATCAGAAAGATTACTGTTTCCACACAACTTTCTAAATTTGGGGTGTCCAATTCAAAACCCCGTTATGTAAAATTGGGCGCTAAGGCAGGACTTAAAATAGCTGAAGCCCTGCATGTAAATACCCGGCGTAAGAGGATTTATGATTTCCTTCTTATTGAAGTAGGAGACAAGATCCTGGCTCAAAATTTAGTAGAGGCTGAACGGGTATTAAGATCAAACCGTTTTATGGATGATGCAATTTTTGTCATCAATGAAGGAACAATTACAGATGAGTTTGTTGATATTTTCATTACAACCAAGGATGTTTTTTCATTAAAACCCGAATTGAACTTTTTCAATTTCAGTAAATATACAATTGGCCTTGTGGAAGGTAATTTTTTGGGTCAGGCCAATACCTTTGGAGTTAATATCCACAGGGATGTCGAATCATTGGCTAAAATAAGGCCTGCAATCCGTTATACACTCAACAGTCCTTTTGGTAATTACATCAATTTTTCCGGATCATACAATTCTTTCGGGCGCAGCCTAACATCTTCAAGAAGATCTGAAAATTCTCTTGTTTTCGGTGCTGAGAGGTCCTATCTGACCAATTTATTCCGTTGGCAGGGAGGAGTTTATTTGGGTTTGTATTCCAATTATGATTATTTCAACGATACATTATTTTCCACTAAAAGTAAATATAAATATTCCTTGGTTGATGGGTGGATCGGCCTTAATAACTACAAACTTTCTCTTTTCAACCTTTTAGAAAAAGAATGGTCCATATTATATACTGCCCGTGTTACGTCCAGATATTTTTATCAAAAACCAAAATTCCTTGAAGAATCATATTTCTACAATGTCGTAGACAATACAAATATCCTGTTACAGGCAAGTTTATTCAGAAGAAGTTTCTACAGGTTTACACACTTGTTTGATCTGGGAAGGGCTGAAGATGTAGAAACCGGTCGTCTCGTTTCTTTGACAGGAGGTTATGCCGGAAGAAATAAAAATCCCGGATTTTATGCAAGCTCCGAGTTCCAGTTGACTGAACATTTGGGGGCTGACAATTATATAAATCTGAAATTTTCCATTGGTGGATTTTTCAATAACAAGGCCTTTTATGATGGAACGGCCTTACTTTATGCCATTTTTATTCCAAGAAAGAAAGATCTTGGAAATACCTATTGGCGCAATTACTTTTCGATAGCATATAGCCAGTTAATTAAACAGCGATATACTCCACTGCTTAATGGTCAGGGTCAATGGGGATTATTTGATTATGGAAGAACAATCATGTCAGGAAATAAAAGAGTAACTATTCGTTATGAGAGCCTGTTATTTATAAAAGAGAAAATTTTGGGTTTTAATTTAGCTCCTTTATTTACATCACAATGGCTTTATGTCCATAGGGACGATGAGGGAAGCAATGAAGTTCATTCAATATTGGGACTTGGAGCTCGTTTTCGAAACAGAAAGTGGATCGCCAATTCAGTGGAGGTTAAATTATATATGTATCCGAGATTGATTGGCGATGGAAGTTTTGTTGGTTTTTCCATCGGTTCAGCTTTTGACCTGAGGGGCTCCATTTCATTATTACACCGCCCCGAATTTATTACCTTGTAACCTCAGTACCCTGATTTCTTGCTTTCAAGTTTATTGTTCCACGTGAAACATAAAATTTAAATATATCATATTCATCCTTGTAATTAAGGCATATATGTAAAAGAATCTCTATAGATAGTTATTTTTACTCATATTTGGGCATTAATTCAGTTCTTACAAACTATGAAAATTTTAAAATTTGGAGGATCTTCCCTTGCCACTGCAGAACGTATTAAAAGCGTAGCAAAAATAATCTTGGGAATAAAGTATAAAAAAGGAGGTTTGATCGTAGTGGTTTCAGCTTTTGGTGGGGCAACCGACCAACTCATAAACATGGGGAAAAAAGCTTCCGGCGGGGATGAAACGTATCTTGATTTATTTGAAAAGTTTATTGAGAGAGATTTGCAAGTCCTGGGCGGCCTGTTTCCTAAAAAGCAAGATCACATAACGCTCTCAGGAGAATTGGCTAAGATACATGATGAATTGCAGGGTTTACTTAAAGGAATCTATTTATTAAGGGAAATGTCCTCCCGTTCATTGGATTACTTATTGAGTTTTGGTGAGAGAATTTCTGCTCTGATCCTGAGCCAATTAATCACTAAAATGGGAACACCGGCATTGTTTACTGATGCCCGGTTGTTAATTAAAACCGACCACCATTACAATAAAGCTAATGTTGATTTTTTATCAACAAATCATTTAATACAGGATTATTTAAAAAATAATGTTGCCCTACCGATAGTGACTGGTTTTATAAGTTCTGCTTTTGATGGCACTACAACAGTACTGGGAAGAGGCGGCTCTGATTATACTGCTTCTATCTTTGGTGCAGCTTTAGGAGCTACTGTAATACAGATCTGGACAGACGTGAATGGTGTGCTTTCTGCGGATCCCCGCAAAGTCAGTCAGGCTTATACAATACCGTACCTGAGTTATGATGAAGCTGCAGAGATTAGCCATTTCGGTGCAAAGGTCATTTATCCCCCCACTATTATTCCTGCAAGGAAACAGAGTATTCCAATATTAATCAAAAATACTTTTGACCCGGACCATCCAGGGACGACGATCCATCATCTTAAAGAACAGTCTGATAAGATCCTTAAGGGTGTTACATCTATATCCAATGTCACAATGCTGACATTGCAGGGTAGTGGATTAATAGGTGTCCCAGGCAGTGCCGCAAAGTTATTCCAGGCATTATCCGATCAACATATCAATATCATCCTTATTTCACAGGGATCCTCAGAAAATTCTATTAGTTATGTGATAACAACGGATCAAGTCATAAATGCTATAACAGCCCAGGAAAAAGCATTTTATAAAGAGATCGAATCGGGACTGGTCGAAAAAACAAAGGTTGAAAACGACCTGAGTATAGTCTCTATCATCGGAGAAAACATGTTCCATACACCTGGAATTGCAGGGAAAATGTTCAAGGCTTTGGGGGCAAATGGTATCAATATTTATGCAATAGCTCAGGGCTCTTCAGAGCTTAATATATCTGCCGTTGTCCATAAGGACAATGAAGTAAAAAGCTTAAAGGTCTTACATGGGGTCTTCTTCTTGTCCAATACCATATATATCAATTTATTCCTAGCCGGAACGGGACTGATAGGTTCTACATTGCTTAAACAAATCCAGCAACAGAATAAATTTTTAAAAGAAAACAACAATATTAAGATAAAATTGATTGGACTTACCAACTCCCGTCAAATGTTATTTAATGAAGAAGGAATCTCCTTAGAGAAATGGAATCACAGTCTTGAAGGCATGGGCGAGCCGACAAATATTAATGCTTTTATATTAAAATGCATAGAAGCTAATTTACCCAATGCTGTTTTTGTTGATTGTACGGCTACTAATGAAATACCTAATTATTATGAACAGATCCTATCCCATAGTATCTCTATTTCGACGCCAAACAAAGTCGCTATATCCGGTACATATGATCAATATTCCTCGTTAAAGCAAAAGGCAAAAAAGAACAATGTTTTTTTTCATCATGAAACTACTGTCGGTGCCGGCCTTCCGGTGCTTAATACTTTAAAGAATCTCAGAGAAAGCGGTGATAAGATCATATCTATAGAAGGGGTGTTTTCAGGATCAGTCTCTTATATCTTTAATACTTTCTCCAATAAAATATCTTTCTCCGATACGGTAAAAGAAGCTGCACAAAAGGGATTTACTGAGCCTGATCCACGGATTGATCTTAATGGGATCGATGTCAAAAGAAAATTGATTATTCTGAGCCGTGAGGCGGGATTTAATTTATCGGACAAAGCCATTAAGATCAAAACTTTTTTACCCAAGGAGGTTCAGAACGCTAAAGATGTACCATTGTTTTGGGAGGAGCTAGGCATGGCTGATGATCACTTTTCAAAATTACTTCAAAAAACAAAAAAAGATAATTCTAAGCTAAGGTTCATAGGTAGAATAACAGAAAAAGGTGCAAATCTGAGTTTGACGCCGGTAAAAAAAGATAACCCATTTTATCATTTAGATGGCAGTGATAATATGATTGTATTCACTACCGAAAGATATAAAGACAGGCCACTGATCATTCAGGGGCCGGGAGCAGGTGCTGAAGTTACAGCCTCTGGGGTTTTTGCTGAAATATTAACCATCATCTCAATGATCAAAGATTAATTATGGCAACCGGAATTAAAGTTTTTGCACCTGCCAGTGTTGCCAACCTTGCCTGTGGTTATGACATCCTGGGATTGGCACTGGAGCAACCCGGAGATGAGATAATTTTTAGAAAAACATTTAAAAAGGGATTATCGATCAGCAAAATATTAGGAGCAGACAGAAAACTTCCTTTAGATATCTATCTGAACACTGCTGGGCAAGCCGGTATTCAGTTGCTGCAATCTATCGGTCATCTGGGTGAAGGCATTGAAATGGAGATCTATAAAAAGATGCCTTCCGGAAGCGGATTGGGTTCAAGCGCTGCAAGTGCCGCCGCTGCAGTTTGGGGTATCAATGCCATTCTCAATCTCGGACTTACTAAAAGAGAATTATTACATTTTGCTGTCCTGGGAGAACAAGCGGCTGATGGAAGTTACCACGCAGACAATGTTGCACCTTCTTTAATGGGGGGCTTCCTTTTTATCAGAAACAACGAATCTTTGGATATCCATAAACTTCCCGTTCCTACCGGTTTGCATTTGGCGTTGATTCATCCGGATATGACCATCATGACCAAAGATGCGCGGGATATTATTAGACCTACTGTGAAATTAGAGGACCACATACATCAGTCAGGGAATATCGGAGGCCTTATCATTGGTTTATATACTTCCGATCTGGATCTTATCTCCCGAAGTCTCAATGATGTAATTATAGAGCCGCAAAGAGCATCCCTGATCAAGCATTTTTATGAGGTAAAACAAGCTGCTTTAGATGCAGGTGCTTTAGGATGCAGTATAAGCGGGGCCGGGCCTTCTTTATTTGCATTATGTGCGAACAGCCTGATTGCAGAAAATGTGGCATTGGCTATGGCCGCAATTTTTACAAAAAATAAAATAAAATCCAATTATTTTACTTCCAAAATTAATCAGGAAGGAGCAATCCTGCTTTAAAATAAAACAATGAAATACACAAGTACCAGAACATCGGAGAGAATATATGATTTTACAGAAATACTGTTATTGGGCATTCCGGATGATGGAGGTTTATTTGTCCCCATTAACATCCCTCTCATTAATGCTTCATATATTGAACAAATATTAAATAAGAGTTTTCATGAGATTGCTTTTGATGTAGCCAGGTTATTTATAGAGCAGAATATTATTCCGGATGAAGCACTTGAGCAAATTATCTCCAAATCATTTGACTTTGAAATTCCTTTAATTAAACTTCAAAAAGACCTTTCTGTCTTTGAATTATTTCATGGACCCACTTCTGCATTTAAAGATTTCGGAGCAAGATTTATGGCCAATGTCCTGGGCCATGTGCAGCTTTCTCTTGATCATGAAATAACCATTGTGACTGCTACTTCAGGAGATACGGGTGGGGCCGTAGCCTCCGCCTTTCACAAAGTTGAAGGTGTCAATGTTTTTATACTTTATCCTAAATCCAGGGTAAGTCTGTTTCAGGAGAAACAGATTGCAGGTTTGGGTGACAATATCAAAGCTATTGAAATAGAGGGGTCTTTCGATGACTGTCAGGAAATAGTTAAGTCTTGTTTTTCAGATACTGAATTCAAAAGAACCATGCATTTATCTTCTTCAAATAGTGTAAACTTCACCAGAATTATCCCTCAGATTATTTATTATTTTGAAGCATTCCGTCAGGCAAAGGAACAGGGGTTAAAAAACATTTCATTTATTATTCCAAGTGGAAATTTCGGAAACATAACCGGAGCTATCTATGCCCGAAAAATGGGTCTTCCTGTTGATAAACTTGTGGCAGCAACAAATGCAAATGATGTATTTCCTAATTATCTGCAGAGTGGTATCTATGACCCACACAAAAGCAAAAAAACTTTAAGTAATGCTATGGACGTTGGCAATCCATCCAACATTGAAAGGATTTTTTATATCTATCGTTCCACGTGGAACAAAATCACCCGGGACATAAATAGTCATTCTGTCAATGATCAAACAACCAGGTCTGTAATAGAGAATTTTTACAAAAAATATAATTATCTCTGTGACCCTCATACTGCTGTTGGTATAGGGAGTTATTTACTGGAATCCATGAACCATACTGACAGTCATTATATCGTATTGGCAACAGCCCATCCATATAAGTTTGAATCAACGCTTTTATCTGTATTACCGGATCTCATAATTCCTCAAAATAAATATATTAAATTATATTCTCATACGAAAGTCCATAAAGTAACTATGCCAAAAGACCTGGAGCAAATAAAATTATATATTGCCGAACAATTAAAGTAGGAAAATAAGTGATGTGAGCGTCTTAAATGGTAGAAAGGAAACTTTTTAGAATAGAATTGAATTCTTCCGGTTTTTCCATCATCGGGCTATGCCCGCATTCATCTAATAAAAATAATTGCGAATTTTTGATCATCTCATTAAATTTTTCGGCAACAAATGGAGGTGTGATTGAATCATTTTTACCCCATATTAGTAAGGTCGGAGCTTTAATCTCGTGCAATAAACCCTCTAAGTTGTGTCTAACGGCGGACTTGGCTGTAGCTACAATTCTAATACCTTTACTTCTATCATTAACGATGGAATAAACTTCGTCAACTAACTCTTTGGTCGCTACCTCCGGTCTGAAAAAAGTACTTTCAGTTTTCTTCTTGATAAAATTGTAATCTCCTCTTCTGGGGTAAGTAGAACCCATAGCACTTTCAAACAGACCGCTGCTTCCGGTTAATATAATAGAGGCAATTTTTTCAGGTCTTTTTAAGGCATACAATATAGCAATATGGCCCCCTAAGGAATTACCTAACACACTAACCTTTCCCAATTGCATATAAGACACAAAATCATCTATATAATCAACAAGGCCTGAAACAGATACTTTTAATAGAGGTAATTCATATATGGGCAACATCGGAATAATGACACGATGGCTATCCTTAAAGTATTCAAATAAATCTTTAAAATTGCTTAATCCTCCAAATAAACCGTGCAACAATAACAACACTTCCCCATCTTCGCGCGATTGAATGTACTTAAATTTATCTGCTGAAATAATAGGATAGTCCATATAACAAAGATTAAAAAATAAATTAACAACTAATAATATTTTATCGAGCGGCTAAATTAACGCATTTTACTACAATAATTCAATACTTAAGGAGCTTTCGATACCCCAACAAATCGGAAATTTATATAAATTAAAGCGCTGATCAATGCTATTGCCCCCATCTGATGCATTACTCCAAGATCTACCGGCAAACTTCCTTTGCAATTAATCACAGTAAATATGCCCACAATAACCTGGAGAATCAATGTAACAATAAATAGGAGTATAGTGCGTCGCAAAAAGTGCACGGTATTAAACTTGCTAAACAATAAAATAAATAACCATCCGCCTGATATCAATAACAGATAAGCAACATTTCTGTGTAAAAACTGAAACAAAGCAGGCGCAAAGAGATGAATATCATACTCCTTGATGTTAGTAATGGACCAATTATCCAACGAAGTCAATTCTTCAGGTATATATTCGCCATTCATAAGCGGCCAGGTTGGGTACCAAAGTCCAGCCTTCATACCCGATACGATCCCCCCAATGATAAGTTGTACAATTAATAAGGAAGTAAAAATATTGATCCATTTCTTTCCACCTGGAGCAAAACCTACTTTTCTTTCAGGAAATGTTACTTTCAATGTGGCCCATAATAGATAAGCATACACAAGAAATGCGAGATTTAAATGCAGTGTAAGTTTATAGGCATTAACCCATGGCCTGTTAACCAATCCACTTGCCACCATGATCCAACCAAACACACCCACCAGGGCTCCTAATAAAACTATGATCAAAAGATCTCTCAATAAATCTTTTTTAATCATTTTTCTGTATAAAAACCAAACAAAGGGAATCAGGAAAACGAATCCTAAAGTCCTTGCCCATAAACGATGAAAGTATTCCCAAAAATAAATAAACTTGAATTCCGACAGATCCATACCCTTGTTGATCTTATGATACTGCGGGGTTTCCTTATATAGATCAAATGCATCTATCCAGGCAGCTTCACCTATAGGTGGCAAAGTTCCTATGGCGATTTCCCATTTAGTAATAGAAAGTCCTGAACCGGTCAAACGAGTAATACCACCAATCATGACCTGAATAGCGATCATGAA
>JAYUWT010000435.1:0-3285 GCA_043753405.1 Saprospiraceae bacterium
ACAAATACCCTAATCAATTACTTACGCTGTTTTATTGGATGAGGTCCCACACCTTCCACAGTCATAACTACCGGTCTGATAGTACCATCTATATTAAATTCAAGTTTATCGATGCAGGTCACTCTATGATCCCGGCCCTCATTAGGAACGGGTCTTCTGTGGTAAATGATAAAATAATTATCAGTACCGGGAGTATTGATCACGGAATTATGACCTGCTCCTGTTGCTATCATTTTATCTGATTTAAGAATGATTCCCATTTTTTTGAATGGCCCCGTCACTTTATCTGAGATAGCATAAGCTACTTTATAAGTATCATTTCCCCAACCTCCTTCTGACCACATAAAGTAATATTGCTCATTTCGGATGAACATAAAGGGCCCTTCCACATAACCTTCCGGAGTAATTTCTTTGAAAAGCTGTCCATCATCCCAAGCCTTAAATCCGTTAAAATCCTCATTTAAAATTGCCTGGTTGCAATGTCCCCATCCTCCATAGAACATATAATATACATTGTCTGTATCTCTGAATACGAACTGATCTATTGGTTGGGCATCATTATGAAAATCTCCGATAAGTGGTTTACCTAAAAGATCTTTAAAAGGTCCGGCCGGACTATCAGCAATTGCAACTCCTATACCGCCTGTGTGATTGATATTATTATTGGGATCCCATCCGTCACGCTGTGCCCTTTGAACATCGTTGGCCGAAAAAAACAAATAATATTTATTATTTTTTTGAATAACCGATGGAGCCCACATTGCTTGTTTTGCCCATTTTATAACTGAAGTATCAAGTATCCCCTCATGTTTATGCCATGTCACCAGATCTTTGGAGCTAAACGCATCCAGGAATACCTGGTTTTTATATTCAGATGAAAAAGTAGGGAAAATCCAATATTTATCGTCAAAAACTATTCCTTCAGGATCAGCGTACCATCCCGGAAATATTGGATTGCCCGATGTTTGTGAAAACAAAGTAGTTTTCAGTAAAATTGCAAATAAAGCCACAATGGTACTTTTCATAATCCTAAGCTTGGGCACATCAGTGAGATCAATGAAGTTCAGGAAGCTGGACTCCGGAAACTGCTATAACTTTCCAGTGGCCGAAAAATAATTTCCAAACCCTCAGATATCGGAAATTGGAATTTATTTCCTGGTCGAAATACCTTCCCTTAAGTTCTATTTTCAATGAAACGACTGCAGTATCACCAATTATTTGGATCTTAATATCACTTGAATTGCTCGTGCTGATCATGATATTTCCCTCCCGATAGTTGTCCAGGACATTTGGTTTAGTCAATGTGTGGCCATTGGGAAGCAGAAACAATACATCCTCATGAATCAGTTCATCCAATGTGTCCAGATCCTTTGTTTTAATAGCTTCTAAAAACCTTTTTTCACATTCTGATATCCTTAAATGATAACTGGATTCCATTTTATCTAAATTATTGGGAGTTAAAGAAGACATAAATATGCGTATTTCCTTTCAAATTAAAGTATTAATTCTTTGTATCAAGCCTTCAAGAGAATTCCGGTAATGGACGCAACCACGCATAAATTCAGGCCATTCAGGTACTTCGATCTCCGGAGTTGTTTTTTCGGGAAGTAAATTCCACAGAGCGGGATGATGCCAGCAAAGCTCATTTCCCGTGCTGTCGCGATGTTTCCGAATGCCATTACGTAGCTTTATTATTTCAGAGATCAATTCATCTTTGTTAAGATCATGCAGGCCTTCATCCATATTAAATTTTTTATCAGATCCTTTCATAATTTTTTACTGTCAGTTCATGGACCACTTCACCGGTATGTCTGGTATCTTTTGGCTCAAACAACATAAGCCAAACTTCTTCTTCTGCTGTAGGCTTGTGTGTCACACCTCTTGGAACTATAAAGATTTCTCCCTCTTTGATCTCGACTATACCATCTTCCAACTCGATCTTAAGTTTACCTTTTATGATGAGGAACATTTCATCTTCATCCCGGTGGTTGTGCCAGACGAATTCACCTTTAACTTTGGCAAGTTTTATGTGCTGGCCATTCAATTCTCCGATTACTTTTGGACTCCAGTGATCGTCGAACAAGCTGAATTTCTGAAGAAGATTGATCACTTCCATTAATATTTTAATTTACTCAAATTTAGATATTTAAATTCGTTTCTTTTAAATATAAATTTTAATTTTAATAACAAGTAAGAAGTAAGAAGGTAGAAGGTAGATTTTAGATGGCTTTCCATCAAAAAAAAGAAAATTTTGTCTTACAAATCTGGAAAAGATAAATTATGAATCAAATAACTAAATACCATCTACCTTCTACCATCATCCATCTACCTTTGTTTCTTAACTGTCGAAACTTAAATTAATTTATTGATGGAAATTTAATAAATGCGCATTAATTCTCGAGATAATTTTTCAAAGAAGTATTGATAATTTCATTCCAACCTTCTTCAAAGTTGTGGCGTCCGAAATCTGCATTGTCACGCGGAAATGTTTCCAGGCCTGAATGAGTGAGTGTAAGTTGTGTTTTTTCACCGGCTTCATTTAGTTCAAAGGTAACAAAGGACATTCCTGCATAACCGTCATAACTCCAACTATAGGTCAGTCTCTTTTCTTCAACTATTTCTGTAATTTCACACAGATGCAGATATTGTTTTTCAGGACTGGGACCTCCTGTAAATTGAAATCTGAAACCTACCTCAGGTCGGAATTCTTCAAGGTCAAAATACCAGGTTTTCATTTCATTTTTGTCAGTGATAGCCTTCCACACCTGAGCAACAGACGCGTCAAATGTTCTTTCAACAATAATAGGTTTGTGTTCCATGTTAGTTTTTTTTGTATTTAGACAGATGTGTTTCGAGTGCATTTAATTTACCTGACCAGAATATCCTGTGAAGGTTCAGCCACTGGTCAACTGTCTTGAGTTTTTGTAGGTCTGCAATACAATGTCTTTCCCTTCCTTGTTTATTAATCTTTATTAGTCCGCATTCCGTAAGGATCTTTATATGTTTTGATATCGCAGGCCTGCTGATCGTAAATCTGGCAGCTACATCATTAAGATTCATTGACTGAAGAGCTAAATGGCCCAGGATCTCTCTTCTGGTAGGATCGGCTATGGCTTGAAAAACATCCCGTCTCGTTGAATTCATTATTATGTAACTATTTAGTTACAAATATATATGTAACCTTTTGATTACGCAAATATTATTTAGATTATTTTTATAAAACTGTTTCATCTGTGTTGGACGGCCTTATAAAATTTAGTGAATGAAAGGAGAAAATGCCAAAAA
>JAYUWT010000436.1:0-8478 GCA_043753405.1 Saprospiraceae bacterium
TCTGCGTTCCTGTTCGCCGTTCGCTAATTGCCTCGCTTTGCTTTAGTCTTTGGCTTGTTATGATAAAAGGGTATTCTTCAACTTTCAATAGCGCATTAGCGCCTTAGCGTTTTGGTGCATTAATTGGTTTCGTTGAAAAGTTTATTCATTTTTTCAAATTCATCTTCTTTGGCATATCACATAAATCATAACATTCTTCGCCACTGTTTGCCGTTCGCCTCTCGCAGTGCGCTGTATTCACATTTCACATTTCACAATTATTGAGTCTTTGGCTAATCAAGTTTATCAATTTCATCTTCGTTCCTGTTCGCCGTTCGCCGTTCGCTGTTCACTTCTCGCTGTTCGCTGTTTTCGCAGTTCGCACTTCACTGTTTCACCATAACAAACCTCGCTTAGAGTCTAGCATCTAGTGTCTAGAATCTAGTATCTCACCTGTAATAAATCTTCATCACGCCGATCATAATATTGACCAGAAATGGGATCGAATTTGCTATTATGATGATCCAGTCATTTTTTAAAACACCATAGTAGATCCACAATCCCAGGCCCACCACGAGCGCACTTAACATGATTAGCGATATATCATCAGCATCTTTATTCTTGATTATTTTTATTAGCTGAGGAATAGAAGCAGTTGCTGTGAAAATGCTTGCGATGATACCCACTATTGTGATCGTGTTCATATTTATTTTTGTTTAATAAGGTATTTTCATGTGATATTTTTAGGAATAAAAATGAAAATCGATATTTTATAGTTAAAATATAGTGCACTTAATAATAGTAAGGCCAGAATGTTTTACTTTTAAAATTGAAAGACAAAACAGAAAAAAGTTAACCTTCCTTTTATGAAAAGATATTTACTGGCGATAATGATATTTGCCACCATGAGCCAACTGCATTCGCAATCAGAAACGTCAATTAATCCGGCTAAGTTTCATAGAAAGATCTCAGAGCTGATCCAAAAGGCAGTTGAGGAGAATGTCAATGACAGCAGGGTATTTAAGATGAAATTTGATACGCTTTATTTATTGTTCGCAGATCAGCTTTCTCCCGGCGAATTGGTCACAACTATACTTATAGAATACGATGATCAGGGTAGGATAGAGTCAGCAAAACTTATCAATGAAGATGATGAGGATAATTACAATTATTATTACAATTATGATGGAAATCAAACCAGATTTTCCTTATTAGACTTTTTTATAGTAGAAAATGGAATAGAAACCTATGATGGTTATCAGCTGCACAATTACGATCAAAATAACACATTGATTGCTTCCAAAGAATTTAGCAAGGAAGGAGATTTGATCTATGGGGATTCACTTAATATTACATATAACGGAAATAATCAGATCACCGGACATGGCACCTATGTTTATCAGGAAGGGGCATGGCATCTAAGACGCGGAACCTATGACATTCAGTATAATGGCGATCTGATCACCAGTTATTACGCCGTAGTGGGTGAATTAACGGATGAAGGCAAGGATACATTAATAACTTATATGTATACCGATGTAGTATTTAATAAAAATGATCCTTCTTTTTTATTCAGGGATATTTTCGAATTATTTGAAATCGATTCTGCGGGGGTGGACGACTTTTTCCTGAGCAGGGAAGATGCTATCCAATACTTTCAGGACAGGCCGATTCAGTATAATAAGTACAGAATTGACGGAGTTTCACATCCGGATACATTAATTGAAACTTCCATATTTACAGAAACCGATCATGTAGAAACTATAATTAAGGATCAGCAAGGCGATGAAGTATACAATATTCACTATTATTTTGATAATGAAGAAAGATTGAATGGCCTGATTTATATTATTGGTGGAGATACTACAAATCATCTGACCATTACATACAATGAACACGACAGGGTACAAACCATAACCAGTGAAAATTCAATTCAGGTATATGTTGAAGATAATATTTACAAAACCAATGTTATTGGGAATCTAATTGAATACCGTCAGGATATAGAAATCGATCAGGTGAATGAATTTTCAACCATACTAAGGTTTGGTTACCGGACAACTGCTTCTTCTAAGAATATTTCTACAACATTTCTAAATGTGTATCCTAATCCTGCAGATCATTATATTCAAATAGATATTCCTGTTAAAGGTAGTTCTACTTATGATCTGAGCATTTTTGATATTTCAGGTAAAAATGTATTATACGGTTCTGTTTCAGTTGTAAATGGAAAATTAAATTTAAATGTTGACAATCTTGTTCCTGGAGTTTATCATTTAACCTTAGATTCAGGTAGTCACCGATGGATGAGCCGGTTCGTTAAGAATTAACCCTTCAAACATGAAAGTTGTATTGGAAAATCGGGAATGGGTAATTAGTACTTGGTCTAACTCTGATTTCTGACTTCTGATTTTTAATATTATTTTTGTTTTCCTAATATACTACCGCAATGAAAAATATTCTATTCTTAATAATCACATTCCTTTTCACGGCAGACCTTTTTTCATTTACTTTACATGTTGGGGCCGGACAGACATACAATTCTCTGGAAGAAGCGGCAAATGATGCAAACCCCGGCGATACGATCCTATTTCATTCCGGAATCCATTCCGGAGGTGAATTTGTGAGTGACCTTCAGGGAACAAGTGCAGCCAGGATCTATATTTTGGCTCAAAGTGCAGGGTCAGTAATAATTCAGGGTGGAAATAATGCATGGCAATTGAACGATGCAGCATATCTCCACATCGAAGGGATAATATTCGAACAACAAACGGGCAATGGATTTAATATGGATGACGGGGGCAGTTATGTCACGCCTTCACACCATATAACATTTCTCAATTGTACCTTCAGGGATATGAATGCCTCTGGCAATAATGACCTGCTTAAATTGTCGGGACTTAATGATTTTCTTATCAGTAATTGTGATTTTATCAATGGATCAGACGGTGGAAGCGGCATAGATATGGTCGGATGCCATAATGGAATAATAGAGCGCAATCATTTTGAGAATATGGGAAGCAATGCGATCCAGGCAAAGGGTGGCACACAATTTATTCTAATCGAAAAGAACTTTTTTAAAAATTGCGGCCAGAGAAGTGTAAATCTTGGTGGGTCCACAGGGTTGGAATTCTTCAGACCGATCGATGCGACCTTTGAAGCTGCCGACCTGCAGGTTTATTCTAACATCTTTATTGGTTCAATGGCGCCTGTTGTATTTGTCGGATGCGTGAGGGTGGAGGTGATCAATAATACGATTATAACTCCTGAGAAATGGGTTTTCCGCATCTTGCAGGAAACAGTCGATACAGACCGTTTCGAACCATGTGGATTTAATACCTTTCGCAATAACATCATTTATAAAAACAACAACGTAAGCACTGATTGCAACATTGGACCTGATACAGCTCCGGCCACATTTACACTAAGTAATAATCTCTGGTACAATTATCAGAATCCGGGAAATAGTGCTCCAAATAGCCTGCCTGTAACAGATGTGAATAATATCGTCGGAAGTGACCCTTTATTTACAAATGTGGGTCAGGAAGATTTTTCTATTCCGGTAAATAGTCCGGCAACAGGACAGGGATTTAATGTGACACAACCTTCCACAGATTATTCGGATGTTGCTTTTTCTAAACCAAGGTCTATCGGGGGCTTTGAAGGAGATCCGGAAACTTCCGGGAATCATGTTTTAAAAGAACAATTTAATTTCGAAGTAATACCAAATCCTGTTCTTCAAAATGTAATTATCAAATGGTTTGATATAAATATTACATCGTGTGATCTTGAGATATTTGATCCAAACGGAAGGATGGTCCTAAAAAGAAAACTTGAGAATGGCGCTGTAATAAGCATGGATGATATACATTCAGGAAGTTATTTTTTGGTATTGAAAAACGTGGGGAATGTGATGGCGACGAAGAAGGTAATTAAGTTGTAGGTTGAAGGTTATCACAGAGTTTCACGGAGGTATTACAGAGTTTCACAGAGTTTTGGGAATAAGTGATAAGTGATTTGTGATATTGGTAAAGTATTTCTGATTTTTTATGATCGATTTCTGCGAAATATCTCCCAAATGAGCATTAGTAGACTAAAAATCAGTAATCAGTGTAATCAGATTAAGCAGTGGTTCAGACAATTTTTGGAACGCGGATCTTTATGATGATCATGATTTGTTTATGATTTTTTTCGTTGTCCTTTGTGATTTTTTTCATTGTCCTTTGTGCAAACCTCCGTATCCTTTGTGGTAAAAAAAAGAACCCTCTGTGTTCCCAAGCCTCACATATCAAAAAAGGGAATCCCGTTCTTTAACGAAATTCCCTTCTAAAATTTATTAAGCATCACCCTTTCCAAAACTTAGATCAAAAAACACAATTGCGGTTGTGTGTTTTGATATTGTAAAGATAAATCCGCAATAATTCCCGGACATCAGCATTTTCTAGTAAATTTTTTTTTGGTGGTTTTTCTTTAGGAAGACTGGTAAGAAATAATGAATAATGAATAATGAACAATGAATAATGAAAAGCGAACGGCGAACAGCGAACAGGTTAAAAATGAAAGATGATAAGTGAAAAATGAAAAATTATGCATTACACAATTCAAAGAAACAGTTTTATAATAGTGAATGATGTACAACAAATAGTGAACATTTCCGGTAATGAATAATGAACGAACGGAGACTTTCCCCATCTTCGAGGGGGCTAGGGGGAGGCTTATTAAGAAAACTATCCTTTTAAGTACCACTCTAATGTACCAAAGTACTAATTCTCTAAAGCACTTATCTTGAAAAGTAATTGTGCATATTCTCTTTTTACCGTTTAAATAAAAATTTCTCGATATGCATCATGACCTCGTCTTTAAAATTTTTACTGATGGGTAAGCTGGCCCCATTGATGATAAGATCACTGCCTTCTATGGTCTTTATCGCTGAGAGGGCAACCATATATGAACGGTGGATCCTGATGAACTGATCCGATGGTAATTGGTCTTCCACGCTTTTAAATGTGAGATAGGTGACAAATTTTCTGTCCTTGGTATGGATGATGACATAATTGGACATGCTTTCCACATAGGTGATCTCCTGGACAATTATTTTCTCTATTTTCTGACTGCATTTTACGAAAAAGAAATCTTCATTTCTTATCACATGCTGCTCATGTTGTACCAGATATTCTTTTGCTTTTAAAGCAGCTTTGAGAAATCTTGGAAAGCTGATAGGCTTCAGAAGATAATCCACTATATCAAGCTCGTAGCTCTCTATGGCATATTCCGGATAGGCAGTCGTAAAAACCGTCAAGGGAGGATTTTTAAGGTTTTTAATAAATTCAATGCCTGTTACCTTGGGCATCTGAATGTCAAGAAATATCAGATCAATATCGGCTTTCTGCATCCAGTTTGTCGCTTCTATGGCGTTTTTACACGTCGCTATCAACTTTAGAAATTCAATTTGGTCGACATATTCCTTCAAACCTTCCCGGGCTATTGGTTCATCATCTATAATTAAACATTTAATTTTATTCATAATTAATGGTCAGTTTAGAATAATATAAATACTTGTCTTTAGAATAAGCAAAAGTATATTTATCGGGATACAACATTTCAATTCTTCTTTGGAAACTACCAAGTTCTGCGTCTTCTGTCACATAAGAATCCAGGTCATTTGCCATGACCTCATTGTGATTGCTTATGGTAGTGGTCATTTGTGAAGGACCTGATAATTCCATCAATATCTGCATGGTATTATTCTTATTATCAGTCCACTGATCTGCATATTTAATTGCATTTTCTACCAGCGGTTGCAACAATAGAGGAGCTATTTCAAATCCCTGCACAGCCGGATCGAACAGCAATTGAATATCACCATTGCTATTACTTCTCAGGTGCCGGATAGAAACATAATTTTTTAAATAATTTATTTCTTTTTCTACAGCTATTTTATCCACATTACATTCATACAATTGGTATCTCAGCATCTCACTGATGGTTTCTACGAGATTGCGCGCATCAGTATTTTCTTTGGAAATTTGAAAATAAATGGTGTTCATCACATTGAATAAAAAGTGCGGATTGATCTGACTTCGCAGGAAATTTAATTCTGTAGATAGTTTTTCCTGTTTTATCTGGTTAAGCTTCGTTTCAGAGCGGAACCGGTCGGACATTACCTTGACGGTGCTGGCGCACAATAGTGGGATCATGTATGTCCAAAAAACTACGAAAAAGTGTTGGAGAAACTTTAATACGCCATTCGCATATCGATTCTGATAAAAAGTATCATTATGGAATATGTAATAACTGATATAATTATAACCTAGGTAAGTCAAGGACATAAATACAGCCATAAACAATACCCTAACGAAAAACTTCCTGTATTTGTACTTGTATAAATAGTGAGGAACAAGAAAATATGCAGTTGTATAAAAGGGTACAAATCCAATAAAAACGAGTATAAAATTATCCAATACAGAAGCCCATAGTGGTATTTCCGGATCATAATACATATATGCGTTAATCATCGTGATCAACGTCCAAAAAAACACATGCAGCAATTTATACCTTTTTGCCCATGCTCTTAATTTAATTTGATTGGACATGATCAGGCAGCTTGAATTTGTAAGGAAAGTACAGCGTTGAAAATGCCATTTTTTTCTTCTGTTATGAATTCATGTTTTCCGGGATAAAGGAGTTCCAATCTCCTTCTTAAATTGACAAGGCCAATGCCCCCTTCTTTCATTAAGGGTTTTTTCAAATCTGTGGATTCATAGGTATTGCTGACTGAAATGTCCATTTTTAACCCCTCGCTAAAATTTATATTTATATGAATTTGGTTTTTCGAACTTTCGTTGTAATGTGAGATATGTTTAAATGCATTTTCGATCAATGGTAAAATTAACAAGGGTGCAATATAAAATCCGGAAAGTTCACCATCAGTGGTCAGTCGTATGTCAGATCCTTCTTCGAGGCGATAGGACTGAACCTGGATATAACTCCTAAGGTAAATTAACTCTTTCTCTATCATTATTTCATCATTAGTACATTCAAACAGCTGGTAGTTGAGAAGGTCAGTGAAAGTTGCCACTGATTCTTTGACCATATTGGATTCTTCCTGAATTGTATGTTTTAGAGTTTTCATTACTGATATTAAAAAATAAGGATTTATCTGCCCTCTCAGGAAAGCCAGTTCCGTAGAAATTTTTTCATTTTGCACATTTTCTACCTGTATTTCGATAGATCTACGATCAAAATAAATTTGAATTGAGCCTGATGCGAAGACCCCCAATATGGCATTCCACCAGAATAAATGTAAACTATGTTGTACAGATCCGTCATGGGGAATGACCGGAAAGTCCGGCTGGTAAAAATTTGCTGCGTATCTTGAACCAATATAACATATGACACCACTTATAAGAATTACCAATATTGTCAACAGGAGTAGCTGAAAAAATTTCCTTTTGAATAAATAATGTGGCACCAGCCAATATCTGGTGACAAAATATGGGAAAGATGAAAAGACAAAAATCGATGAATAAACAGCCATTGTCACATCCATTTTTTCCTGTACCGGAAGTGCCACCTCAGCTATCATGAAGCTGAAAAGCAGCCAGGCAAATATGGTCAATGACACCGGTAGAGAAAACAATCTGAAGAAATTTGGATTGACTGCCATGTCATGCTTAAATATCAACTAATGTAATACTTAATTCTGAATCTATTCATTTGGTCATTTATTTAAAAAATACTTCTGTGATTACTGACATCCTACATATTCATAAGTGTACACGTTCTTGGCGAGTAGTTGAAATCCGGGTAAGCTGTAGATCTCTTCACTAACCCGTGTCGGATACCTTCCTTTTATATCACCGTCATTGATAAGGTATTCTGTAAACTTGTTGTTTTTATAGTCTTCTATGATCCTGTTCTGATATAAATCAATTGCATCGGGATTCAAACTTCCATTTGGGTTGATGTAAGATTGCACAAATTTTTGATAAGAACTTAAACTTGTACCGTTGTTGTCTGCATAGATATAAAAATAGGATCGGTTATCAAGATTTGTATAGTCGATCGTTTCAGTGTAAGAGCCGCCTCCATTGCAGTTCGTCGTGATCTTAAAAGGTAGATTATTAACATCATAATTGTATTCAAAAACACTGGTGCAGCATGAATTAGAATTGATCTCGCAAAATATCAACTGTGAAAGATCACCTTTATCATTGTAGGTGTATTGCCAGGAATTGTAAAAATCCGATTTACCTGTTATTTTATCGTCCGTATAGGTGTATGTCTCGGTCCAGTCCTCCCGGATGGCATTGTTCTGGTAATACAGGACCTTATCGATCTTGAATGAACCATCGTCAGAGTATAACACCTCTTTCCACAGTACACCATTTACAATTTCTTTCGAAATGTAACATCTTTCAAACTTTGGCTCTAATAAAGATAAGTCTTTGTCCGGTTTACTGCAATTAGAAAAAATAATTGCTAAGAATAGTATTGTTA
>JAYUWT010000437.1:0-3279 GCA_043753405.1 Saprospiraceae bacterium
CTGGCCGATCAAAAATTTAAGTGGATTTACTTCAAGTTTTACTTTTTCTGAAGCATTTGATGGTGAGTCTCTAAGCGGAGAGTTTAATTCCGAACATTGGCTTTCGGACAATGATCAGGTACTACAATTGGTCAAGAAACCATTTGAAAGAATTCTTGATTTAGGAGCTGCGAGGATCTCAGGAAAAGGTGTAGCCGGATATGGAGATGTAGCCGTTATAAAAGGCATTGTCGATGAAGAATTACAAGGGTTCAAAGATGATGATGGTATTTATTACGCTCAGATCCAACTTAATGATGGCACTTTAAATATTGATGAATGTACTACTTTGAGGACTGCACCCCAGATATTCTATATTCCAATAATAATAGAAAGAAAAGACGGCCAGGAGCTTGATAAACAAGTGAGGATATTTCCTAATCCTACAGCGTCCAATATTGAGATCAAAACTAATAATGTGGGTAATATTATAAAATCTGTATATATATATTCTATATCAGGTCAAAATATTATTTCTTTAGATAAATTAAATCAAAATAAAGTAGCTATAAATCTAGGAAATTATCCTTCAGGTTTGTATCTTGTTAAAACTTTCACGACACTAGGAGTTGAGATATCGAAGGTCGAAAAATTTTAAACTAAACAATTTATTTATCTACTTACCTGATAATTAGATATTATCAGTATGGAATTTTATAACCATAAAAGAAATATGTTGAGCTAATCAACGAAAGAATGATTTTGGATTTGTTCATTATTCGTAGTGAGTTGTTGCG
The DNA here is from genome assembly GCA_043753405.1 of Saprospiraceae bacterium. Lineage (GTDB taxonomy): Bacteria > Bacteroidota > Bacteroidia > Chitinophagales > Saprospiraceae > Parvibacillus. Next base: position 777 of record JAYUWT010000437.1, read on the forward strand.
GCGACTCACTTTTTTTTACTCACAAAAGCTAAATTAGAATTAATCTAAATTGTTATCTTTGAACATGTTTTTCCAGTATTTTGTTCATTTCCCGTATTATAATTCAACAAAAAGTATCATTCTACATGCTTAGACTTAGTGACCTGAAGGTTGGCGATCATTGTATTATCAAATCATTCTCCAATGATTCAATTGCAACGAAACTCATTAGTATGGGTGTATATCCTAATTCCAGAGCTGAGGTATTTCATTCAAACCACAACCACTATTCATTTTTCATAATCATTGGTTCTTTAAAAATTGCTTTATTGCACGATGAAGCTCATACATTAATTGTTGAAAAAGTGGCTTCAACATATGCGTGAAAAAATATTGAATATTGGCCTGGCAGGAAACCCAAACAGTGGTAAATCAAGCCTTTTTAATCACCTTACCGGCCTTAACCAAAAGATTGCTAATTTCCCTGGTGTTACTGTTGAAAAAAAGAGTGGTAAATTATTATTGCCAGATGGGCACAATGTTAATTTGGTTGATTTCCCGGGTGCGTATAGTTTACATGCCACTACCATGGATGAACATGTATTCACAAAACTATTGGAAGACAAAGAAAATGAAAGTTACCCTGATATCATTTGCTATGTCATTAACTCAGAACACATTGACAGACACTTGTTACTTGCTTCCCAAATACTGGACCTTAATATTCCGTTAATATTAATCCTATCTATGAGTGATGTCGCTTTGATAGATAGTGACAAGAAAAATGAAATCAAAGCATATTTTAATGTCCCAATCGTTCGATTCAGTGCCAAGACAGGGGAAGGAATTCATGACTTAAAAGCCGCAATAACCGGATTAATCTCAAAATTAGAGCAAGGGACATTAGAGCAAGATAAATTTTTGGTTCACACCAAATGGGACCATAAACTTAAAGAGGAAAATATAAAATATTCTTCAGATTCTTCCTTTAGTTATTATGATTTCATCAATGCGATCAATACAGAAATTAAGTCAGGTCAAGGCCCTACCAGCTCCGTGCTCAAATCACAGGTTTGGGATACTATGTTACGTTATGAGAAGCTTGAGCCACTTATTGGAAGATTACAGACAAATGAAAACTTTCAAATCAGCGAGCCCCACAAAAAGTTAGACAGGATCCTTATCCACCCTTTATGGGGCATGTTGATCTTCATATGTATAATGCTGATCATATTTCAATCAATTTTTTCCTGGTCAGAAATACCAATTGAACTTCTTGAAACTGCATTTAGCTCTTCAGCATCCTGGTTACAAAGTGTATTACCTTCGATATGGTGGTCAGAAATGCTTGTAAATGGTGTGATACCGGGTATTAGTGGAATTGTTGTATTCATCCCGCAGATCATGTTTTTATTCATCTTTATTTCTATTCTTGAAGAAACAGGATATATGAGTCGTGTGGTCTATCTCTTTGATTATTGGATGAGAAAATTCGGTTTAAATGGAAGGAGCACCATAGCACTGATATCCGGAGGGGCATGTGCCATACCGGCCATTATGAGTACCCGTACCATATCAAATTGGAAAGAAAGACTTATCACGATCATGGTTACTCCGATGATAAGTTGTTCTGCACGGCTTCCGGTGTATTCATTATTGATTGTCTTTGTAATTCCTGCAGGCAGATTATTTGGTTTTTTAAATTACCGGGGTCTGGCTTTTTTCGGTATTTATTTATTCAGCACAATGGCAGCATTGTTTGCGGCATATATTTTTAAAAAGATACTTAAATCAAGTGAACCAAGTCAATTAATGCTTGAATTGCCTAATTATAAAATGCCCATTGCTAAAAATGTATTCCTCAATGTATGGGAAAAAGTAAGGTCATTTATAGTAGAAGCAGGCAAGGTGATTTTTGTTATCTCCATTATATTGTGGGCCTTAACTTCATATGGTCCGCAAAAAAGATTGGATAAAGCTATGAAAACCTATGAAAAAGACAAAACATCCCAACAACAGGTACCATTTCAAACGGAATCATCTGTGAGACTTGAAAATTCATATGCAGCTGTAATGGGACATTGGCTCGAGCCTGTGATAAGACCCTTGGGTTTTGACTGGAAGATAGGCATAGCGCTAATTTCTTCGTTCGCCGCAAGAGAAGTTTTCGTCGGAACTATAGCGATTATTTACAGCGCTCATGATGATGGGGAGGACACAGATAAGTTATCAGAACTACTATTTAAACAAGTGGATCCTATAACCGGAAAAAAAGTTTTCAATACAGCTACTTCAGCATCACTCATCATGTTTTATATATTTGCTATGCAATGTTTGAGTACCGTAGCAGTGGTTAGAAAAGAAACGAAATCATGGAAATGGCCTATCATTCAATTAGTTGCTTACACATTACTGGCCTATTTTGCAAGTTTATTAACATTCAATCTCATCAATTTTTTTTAGAAAGGTTTTCATTTCTGGTTTTAATACCTGCTATAAAGTTATGCTTAGATGTTATATTTGC
>JAYUWT010000438.1:0-8394 GCA_043753405.1 Saprospiraceae bacterium
CGCCGCAAAACTTACCTTGACCTGATTGCCAAACAATACTGTATCCTTACTGACCACTACTTCCAACATTTCATTTTGCCCAAAACAAGTGAAGGCAAAAATTGTAAGCAACACCGTAATTATATTTTTGAATGATTCCATATCATATTAAAATTTTAATTAATAAAAATTGCTTTTAAGTTTAAAAATTAAACCTGATTTAAATTAAAATCTATTTCTAAAAATTTCAATCATAACAACGAAAATTTAATAACGGTTTAAGGCTGTTTTTGGTTCGATAACATAATGTTTACAATAAAACATCTTACATATGAACAATGAGAAAAATTTGACCCTGATGTTGCATGGAACAAATAGGTAATCCGGTCAAAAAAAAATAGGGACGTTGTATCAACATCCCTATTCTGATTATTATTTCCTTAATTCTAAAAAGGTAAGTCGTCTGCATCCGAGTTGTAGTCCGGTGCTTCATTCTTTTGAGTAGCAGAATTTGATTCAGGATTATATCCAGTACCTGAAGAATTTCCACCTTCGCGTGAATCCAGAAATTTAAAAGTATCAGCCTTTATATCCGTAGAGTAACGATCTACACCATCCTTATCCTGATATTTACGATAAGTAATTTTTCCTTCGATATAAACTTTACTACCTTTTTTAAGATATTTTTCGACTACTTCTGCACCTCGTCCCCATACAGAAACATTATGCCATTCAGTAAGGGTTTTCTTTTCACCGGTCTTATCTGTGTATGTTTCACTGGTCGCCAATGAAAAATTTGCAACTGAGTTATTCTCAAATTGTCTGACCTCAGGATCTTTTCCGAGGTTACCTATTAAAATTACTTTGTTTACCATAATAGTGAGATTTGAATTTTTAAAAGTTATATAAATAAATTAACGATGTATTTTAAAATACAAGCCGAAGATAAGATTATTATAAGTGTTATATATAATTAAAGATAAATTATTTTTGTTGAAAAGGATGATGTGGTCTTGCCTCACGGCGACAAATTTATACATAAAATAAAAAGGGTATTCACACTAATTTTTCCATATCTTTTTTGATCGCATTATATCCACCTTCTACTTCTTTAAAATTGTGGATCCCCCTCAATTTCAAAATAGAAGCAGCCATCATACTGCGATAACCTCTGGCACAATGCACGAAAAAGTCGTTTGAATCCTTTGCATCATCCAACCATTCGTTTATTTTATCTAATGGAGTGTTTATTGCATTTTCCACGTGGTTAACATCAAATTCCGTTTCTCTCCTCACATCAAATACCGGCCCCCCCATCGATGACCACTCATCTACAAACTGCCTGGATGAGATTCTCTCAACCTGATCTACTTCCTTTCCGGCTTTTTTCCAGGTTTCAAAACCTCCTCCTATATGACCCAGTTGATTATCAAAACCAACACGGGATAATCTAAGGGACGTTTCTTCTTCTTTTCCCGGATATGTGACAAGTAATAAAGGTGATTTAACATCCACGATCAGTGCACCGACCCAAGGTGCAAATTGTCCTTCCAGGCCTATATTGATGGAGCGGGGTATAAATCCCTTAGCAAAGTCTTCAGGATTTCTGACATCCAGGACCAAAGCACTGGTCTCGTTGGCCAGGAATTCAAATTCGTCAGGACCGAGCGGTTGTTTTCCTTTATCCAGTACAATGTCAATTTGTTCATAACCATCTTTATTCATTTTGACATTCATGCCAAAATATTTAGGTGGAGGTGTAAGGCCATCCAATACTTCTACAATAAAAGAAGCTTTGTCGGGTTGTAGCAAAGCATAATTGACCTTTTTTTGATTCCCAAGAGTATCAAATGTTTCTTTCATCATGTTTTTACCACAAGCACTTCCTGCACCATGTGCAGGATAAACCACAATATCATCGTTAAGAGGCATGATCTTGGTCATCAGACTTTCATACAGATGTCCGGCGAGGTCTTCCACAGTAAGGTGTCCGGCTTTCTGAGCCAGGTCAGGTCTACCCACATCACCTAAAAATAAAGTATCTCCACTAAATAAATAACATGGTTTACCGGATTCATCCATTAATAAATAGCAGGTGCTTTCCATGGTGTGTCCGGGTGTATGGAGAACTTTGATCTTTACATCTCCAAGTACAAAGATCTGATTGTCTTCAGCAATTAAAGCATCAAAGCTTGGATTAGCCAAAGGCCCGAATATAATGGGTGCGCCCGTAGATCTGCTCAGGTCGAGATGACCGGACACAAAATCTGCATGGAAATGAGTTTCAAAGATATATTTGATCGTTGCGTTGTCTATTTTGCTCTTTTCAATATAGGGTGCTATCTCCCTTAATGGATCAATAATAGCCACTTCGCCTTTACTTTCAATATAGTAGGCACCCTGTGCCAAACATCCCGTGTAAATCTGTTCTACCTTCATAAGCGACGCCATTTGACTATTGTCTTAATTAACACTAATTATTTTCTTTAAATAATATTTTTAAAAAAAAGTTCTTTCAACAAAATTGTGATCGCCATTACAAGGACAAAGTATCCGAATATTGGCTTTAGTTTTTCATTACTTATATGTTTGGAAAATGTACTTCCGAGCATAATACCAACTATTGCAAAACTGGCAAATGCTATTAAAAGTCGCCAATTGATTATCACATCATTGTGCAGATCACCCATGAATCCCATGAGTGATTTTACAGCTATGATGACCAAAGATGACCCTATCGCTTTTTTCATAGGAACTTTACCAAGCAATACCAACGCAGGAATGATCAAAAATCCACCTCCTGCTCCAACCAATCCGGTCAGACAACCTTCGAAAAACCCTGCCATGGTGATTTTAAAAAAATTTGTTTTTGTATTTAAATCCTTTTTCATCCGGGGCTTACGCATCATTGCAAATGCAGCTGCCAGCATAAATCCGGCAAAGATCAATAGAAAAAAAGTTGGTTTAGGAATCTGCGACCAGGTATTTACAAAAACCGGATCAGGGATCAAGGGGATCAGCAGTGTACGGGTAATAAAAACTGTTGTAATAGAAGGAATTCCGAAAAAGAAAACGGCTTTCCAATGGATATTACCCATCCTGATATGATTGATAGATCCGGAAAGACTTGTAATTCCTACTACAAATAATGAATAAGCAGTTGCTATCACCGGATTGACACCAAATAAATAAACCAGGATAGGTACTGAGAAAATGGAACCGCCTCCTCCTATTACACCAAGAGAAATGCCCATGATCAAAGCACCCACAAAACCTATGATATCAGTGATCATATGTGGGCAAAATATGGACTAGGCCTGTATCTGTCTTCCAGATATCGGGCATAAAGATCTTTCAAAGTTTGTTCTATACTTTTAAGACCCATCTCCCTGCCCCAGGATATTAAACCTTTGGGATAATTGGTACCTAATTTCATAGCTTTATCCACATCCTGCTCTGAACATATGCCCATATAAACCGCATCTGCAGCTTCATTGATAAGCATAGAAATGATCCGCCTGAAGATCTCCTCTGCTTTACTATTCTTTGTGGTATAAGTTATCGTTTCCTCCAATCCCGGATAGGTGTAAAAGCCTTTTCCTGATTTCCGGCCCAGCCATCCCGCCTCCATTAAGGACCTCTGGGTTAGAGATGGTTTATAACGAGGATCATTATACATCGCATGGTACACAGATTCAGTGACACTATAATTGACATCATTTCCTATAAAATCCATCAATTCAAAAGGTCCCATCTTAAATCCTCCTATTTCTTTCATGGCATCATCTATCTCTTTGCAATTTGCAAGTCCTTCATCTAAAATGCGCAGAGCCTCACCATAGAAGGGACGTGCCACTCTGTTTACAATAAATCCGGGTGTATCTCTTGCCGCCACAGGCACCTTGGACCATGTCTCCATGAGCTCTATTAATCGTACTATAATTTCTTTATCAGTTTGCAATGCCGGAATTACTTCAACCAGCTTCATCACGGGAGCCGGATTAAAAAAGTGCAGTCCTGCAAAACGTGAAGGTTTTTCAAGGGCAGCGGCTAAGCCTGTTATGCTGATCGAACTTGTATTGCTGGTGATGATACAATGGCCGGAAACAAGTTTTTCTATTTCTGTGAATAGAGATTTTTTGATCGGGGCATCTTCAATTACTGCCTCTATCACAAGATCAGCATCACTGATATCTTTTAACTGAGATGTCCAGGAACATCTTGAAAGTAGTGCTTTGGCTTCGGACGCATCTATTTTCTTTTTTACAATAAGGGATTCCATAGTAAATGTCATGGACTGTTGAGATCGCTGTAAAGATGTTTCCAGTGTATCATAAAAGACAACATCCGCACCTGCCCCGGCAGCCACCTGGCCTATGCCCGTACCCATCGCTCCAGATCCTATAACCGCTATTTTCTGCATATGATCTGACTATTTTCCTTTAAATAGAGGGATTCTTTTTTGCAAAAATGCCTCTACTCCTTCATTGTAATCGTATGATCTACCGGCAATAGTTTGAAGTTCTTCTTCGTTGGACAACTGAATATTGAGATCAGATGTCAGGGACTTGTTGAGAGCAAGCTTTGTCAAAGCAAGTCCCAATGTCGGCATTTCCGCCATTTTGCTACTCAGGGCCACAAGGTTTGATTCGAATTCTGCATCTTCATATACTTTATACAACATACCCATCTCCAAAGCTTCATCAGCACTGACTTTATCACCGGTCATCATAAGTGCTGAAGCACGGTTCCATCCTATCAGTCTAGGTAAAAAGAAAGTACCTCCACTATCGGGGATCAGGCCTATTTTGGAGAAAGCCTGAACAAATGATGCAGAACGGGAAGCTATCACAATGTCACCGCTTAGAGCTATATTGGCGCCGGCGCCGGCAGCAACGCCATTGACTGCGCAGATAACGGGTTTTTCCAAACTTCTGATAGCACGGATGATAGGATTGTAATGATCCTTTACGATACTCTGAAGTTTGGGGCCATTTGGATCCACTACTTCTTTCAAGTCTTGTCCCGCACAAAATGCTTTTCCTGCACCTGTGATCACCACACAGCGTACATCGTCAGAGATGCATCTTTCCAGCGCATCCTGGATCTCAAATGCCATTTTTTGATGAATGGAGTTGTATACATCAGGGCGATTGAATTGCAGAGTGGCTATACTTTCTTCTAAGCGGAAAGTTATAAACTGATAAGCCATATTGGATCGAGATTATTTTGGGCAAATATAGTAAGAAAGGATGGAAGTAGGAGTGAAAGAAATAATGTAGAATTTGATTCCAAACCACAGTTTAATTATAAATTATAAATGATTAATTATAAATTATCGAACCAGAATATAAGTGGTCAATGATAGGTGATAGTTGACAGCGGCCTTAGTTTTCTAATTTTTTTCCACCTGGATGTTTATCACGAAGAGTTTAAAACAATAGACCTAAAATATACTTTTTTCAGTCTTTCTCACCTTCTCACCTTCTAACTTTTTTCTGACCTCCGCCCTCTCCTCAATCTATCTCCCTCATAAATCTCTCAATAGCCTCATAAGTTGCATTTGGCTGATCAGCATGCAACCAATGTCCGGCGTCTTCGATCGTTTCCACTTGTGCATATGGAAACAGAGTTTTTATATAATCCATGTCCCCATCCAATATGTATTTACTCCTACTCCCTCTTAAAAAGAGCGCAGGCCCGTTATATGGATGTTCTGATCCGATCATCTGGGTGATTTCATCATATTTTCTTTTCAATACAGGCAAATTCATTTTCCAGTGAAAACCCTCTCCCTCTTGATTTCTGGATAGATTTTTCATTAAAAACTGGATTGTTCCTTCTTCTTCTATCGAGAGGGCAAGTTTTTCCTCAACTTCTTTGCGCGAATAAATACTGTTAAGATCCACCTTTTCCAATGCATCAAATATTTCATCATGTCCATGGGTGTATTTCTTGGGCGCCATGTCCATTGATATCATACCATCAGTAGCTGCAGGATATGCCAGGGCAAAATGCATTACTACCTTAGCACCCATCGAATGCCCGATCATCACAGCGGATCCGATGTCCAGTTCGCGGAACATGTAATACACATCGGAGGCCATCAATGAAATATTAAATTCCTCCGTATGCGGTGACCTGCCATGATTTCTTAAGTCAAATGCAGTAACACGATATTGATCGCCCAATTTTTTTGCAGTGGTCTGCCAGTTGTCGAGTGTTCCGAACAGGCCATGCAGGATGACGATATCAGGTCCAGAATCTCCGTAATGTTTATAGATTAATTCAATGGCCAAATTATTTCTTTACCCGTTTATTTAAAACAAATATAAAGGATTCTATGGTCAAAAAAATGAAATAGAAAAGGGTAATCCGGTTATTAATACCACATTACCCCTTTATATAAATTGAAAGTTATTTTTACTTTTTAAACGGATCGCTGTATTTGGGATCTTTGATCATTTCCACATCCGTAAGAGTATTCATAAACGCGATCAAAGCTTGTTTTTCGATGGGTGAAAAATTCATTTTGATCACATCGCCCTTGTTATCCCTGAATTTTGGATCAAGATTTTCATTGTTTTTTATGCCATGAGAATAGTGATCCATCACTTCATCCAATGTTTTAAACCGACCGTCATGCATATATGGTGCAGTCAAAGCAATATTCCTCAAACTTGGAATTTTAAAACTACCTTCTTTTCTTCCGGCATCACTTGGCACCAGGTCAAGTCCGATATTGGTCGTCCCCTTCAGGTTTGTTTCTGTTGGATCTGTCCCTCCTCCACCATAAGGGTCATCAGGCCCATCCGCTGCCATAAAGTTATTGCCTGAGTGACAGCTGCTGCATTTTGCCTTATTGCCATGAAATAAATTCAACCCCAGCATTTCCATTTCAGATAACTGAATAAATCCTGAAGTAATGTGTTTATCAAATTTAGAATTTGCGGTTGTAATACTGCTTACAAACTGTGTTATACCCTGTGAGATCCTTTCAGGAGTTACTTCAGGGCTTCCAAATGCTGCTGTGAATAATTCAGGATAATAGGAAATTTTTGATAATTTATTTGCCAGTTTATCCAGGTCTTCCATGCCCATTTCGATATGATTCTGGACAGGACGTAATGAAAGATCTGCGAGTGAGAAGGAACGTGAATCCCAAAACAGATTGCGCTGAGCGATCGGATTCTGAAAACTCATACTATTTCTGGAAGTGTGTTTTCCCTGAAAGCCTGCACTAAGTTGCTGTCCATCTGAAAATGCCTTATCCTGGTGGTGGCAAGAACCACAAGCGATCGTGTTGTTAAGGGAAAGTTGTTTATCATAGAATAAAACCCTGCCCAAGGTGGCTCCTGCATTGGTAACACCTACGGTTTCCATTGGTTTAATTAATATATCATTACCAAATTCGTTGAAGGAAAATGAATTTTGTGCCGCAAATACACCCTCTGGCAAAATTACATTCTCATAATCATAGGTTTCTTCAGGTAAACTTGGTGTTCGTATTCCTCCCGGAGTGGTGACATCTTTAGAACAAGCAATGATAAATACAGTGATAAAAAGTGCCGGAAAAAGTATTTTACGGATCATAATAATGAATTTAAAAAGATAAATAAATTTTATAATTCAAAAATATTCAATAAAAACCAGATAATATAATATTCATTGGTTTATAATTATTTAAGTGCCAATATTTAACATAACGGATCAAGTATCGCCTTCGTTGGTCGCATGTATTAAAATCTTACATTTAAATAAACTGCAGTAGGGGGCAAAAATTTAAATGATGGGCCGCCGAACACACTAAATAATAGCCGCAGCTCTGCCTCTATGCCCAAAAATATTGAATTATTGATATTGTAATCGATGCCATGGAAATTGCCCGCTCCAAAAAATACCTCCGCATCTATGCCTTCTATTTTTAAAATCCCTTCCCACCCTGAAGTATAAGCAAAGCTTTTACTAATTATCCTCCTCCTTTCATAACCGCCGGAAAAATATGCAAATGAAAATTCCTGGTCTACATCTTCCAGATTAAAACCAAAGTTGATTCTGAAAGCTACTTTCCTGCCATACCATTTAGTTTTTAAACCGATGAGGCTTTGAGGCGCCTTGACCGTATTGAAAGGTGTTAATTGAGCCAGTAAACCTGTCACATCCAGACCGATCTCCTTTCTGTGAGAAAAATAAAATTGCTCCTTTTCGTAAGGTAAAAAAAGTTCAATAGTTTTGCCGGTATCGGGACCAATTGAATTTTCATTCTGCGCCTTACAAACATCAGGAATAGTGAACAAAAAAATGATAATCAAAATATGGTGTACCATTATTGAATCATTTTTACAGAATTTACCCAATATTATTTTATTCCTGATCATAACTGAATTGAGATAAATAATACCTGAGGAAGGGTTA
>JAYUWT010000439.1:0-8370 GCA_043753405.1 Saprospiraceae bacterium
AGGTCGCATTGCACTATGACATAGACAAGAGTCATGTATTTTTAAATCAAATATATGGCAGAAAAAGGGTGGTTTTATTCGCTCCCGAACAAAGTAAAAACATCTACCATCTCCCTTATACAGGGGCAAGTTATATTGATGTGAACCAGCCTGATTATGTAAAACATCCAGCATTAAATAAAGTAGTGGGTTTTGAAGTGCTGTTGAATCCCGGCGAGACTTTATTCATTCCATCAGGATACTGGTATTATGTAGAATTCACAGATGGTGGATATTCTATCAGTCTTAGGGCAAATGAAAGTTTGACACGTCGTTTTAAAGGGGCCTTAAATCTAGCAAAACACTACATCGTTGATAAGGGTATGAATAAATTGATGGGCGACAATTGGCTTACTGTAAAGAATAACCTGGCAAAAAAACGAGCAGAGGAACATTTGGTTTGAAAAAACAATGCAAAAACTATTTTTTAATTTTTGCCGAATACTCCAACCTTAAATTTAAAATCAGGCAATTTCATTCCAAAAGGATATTCTCATTTTTTTTATTGTAAAAACGGGTTAGTCTTCCTTTCAAATCCTATCGTAGTGGATTCACCATGGCCGGGGTAAACTATGGTCTGGTCCGGCAGCGTCATTAATTGGGTTTCTATACTTGAGATCAAAGTGTCATAATTACCTCCTGGAAGGTCAGTCCGCCCGATACTTCCATAGAACAGGACATCCCCCGAGATACAGATCCCTTCCTGTCTTGAATAATAAGACAAACTGGCGGGCGAATGCCCAGGAGTCAGGATCGATAAGAGCTCAGTGTGTCCAAATCTAATGATTTCACCTGCTTCAATATATCGGACAGGGGCCGGAGAAGGCTCCAATTTTATATCATACATCTTACTTATGTTATCCATAGCGTCCATGATAAATTGTTCAGCTGCATGATACTCAGGGAGCAATCCGAACGTTTTATATACGAAATTATTTCCCAGTATGTGATCGATATGACAATGGGTTAGTATCAACCTTACAGGTTTCAGACCATATGAAGTAATATACTGAGCAAGCGCTTCCTGTTCTTCCGGACTATAACATCCGGGGTCGATAATAATGCATTCCTTACTGTCATCGTGTAAGATATAAGTATTCTCCTGAAAGGGATTAAACATGAAGGAATAAACCGTTAGCATTACTTTTTACGATATTATAAACAAATATTTAACAGATGCTTTTATGCAAATATGAGCATAAAAGCATAACTTTCGAATTATTAAATGTTTAATTTTTTTTAATGTTTTTATTGAAAAATCAAATATTTTCTGGTAATCTATTGATGGTCATTTTGTTATGGCCTATTTTATTATTCGGCCAAACAAATCAGGTTCAATTTGGAAAAAACAGGGTGCAGTACCATGATGATTTTGACCAATGGCTTTATTATGAAACGGATCTGTTTACTGTTAATTGGTATGGCAAAAGTAAAACTGCCGGACACAAAGTAGTCCGGATAGCCGAAAGAGAATTTAATGACATCATTAAAACAATAGATTTCAAAACAAATGAAAAAACAGAATTTCTGGTTTTTGCTGATATTACCGATCTAAAACAAAGTAATATCGGGATTTCAGATGCATTTATCTACAGTGACGATATCACAAAAACCATTGACAATAAGATATTTATTGCCTTTGATGGTAATCACAATCATTTACGAAAACAGATCAGGGAAGGTATCGCTGCAGTCTATTTAAATAATATCTTATTTGGATCCAATCTTCAGGAAATTGTCCAGAACTCAATCATGCTCAATCTACCGCAGTGGTATAAAGATGGTCTGATATCCTATTTTGGAGAGGAATGGAGCCCTACTTATGATATTCAGGTAGCAAAAGCATTTGCCAACCGGAAAAATACAAATTTTGAGAAATTAGCTAAAGAGCATCCCCGTCTTGCGGGACACATGTTTTGGAATTATGTAGGTTTCAATTATGGTAAAAACACGATCGGCAATCTGGTGTACGTCACCAGGATCAATCGAAACCTGGATAAAGGATTCCAATATGTGCTGGGCACTTCTTACGAAAATGTTGTTCAAAATGTCTGGAATTATTACAAAAATATCAATGAGACAAAATTACAACAGGAAAAGCCTGCTTATCTGACAGCTAAACCCTGGACGAAGATCCGTCAGCATGAGAAAGTCACTGCTATGTCCTATTCTCCTGATGGAAAGGCTTTGCTTCTGGTAACAAATCAGCAAAGCAAGATCAGGGTAAAACTGGTTGATGTAGCAACCGGAAAATACAGGACGATTTACAAATATGGTGCTAAAAATAAAATACAGGCTCCGGATCCCAATTATCCCGCTATTGCCTGGAATCAAAACGGTAACAATGTGCTTATTGCTTATGAAAAAAGGGATTATATCTACCTGCGTGAATATAATTTAAGTACAAGGAAATCAATTGTTCAGTTAATACCTGAACGATATCAAAGGATATACAGCATTGCTTATTGGGATGACAGAAGCATTATCATTAACGGAACGATGGATGGTTATGGCAATCTGTTTTTATACCGGCTTAGTACCCGCCAGACTGCAGATATAACAAGTGACCCTTATGATAAGCTGGACATGGTAGTAGCGGGTAAAGGTGAAAATAAAAAGATATATTTCAGTTCAAACAGAACATCCACATCTCTTGAACCCATCAAGGGGGACACTATTTTACCCATTGGTTCTTTTGATATCTTTGCTTTAGGCCAATCTACCAATAACGATGGGACTATGTCCTGGAATATGGATCAATTGACTTTTACAGAACAGATCAGTGAATCCAAGCCTATAATGGATAAGTTGGAACAACTCAGCTTTTTAACAAATGAATATAGAAACAATGCAATAATTCAGTTGAACGCAGGTTCGCTTTATGATCCATCTATTGCAGATAATTTTAAAATTTTAGGAACAGAACTTGTGATCGACAACTATGCTTTACATCCTGACAATCCAAACATAATCATTAATGGATATGATGGAGAGGAATATAAGTTGATCAAAGTTGATTCTTCCTTATTGAGCCATTATAAATCCAATTTATCCAAAGCTCCCAAGGAATTTGGATATGAAATAAAACAACCATCTATCAGGATCGATTCAACAGCTAAGGTTAATGCTGAAAATACTGTATTTAGTAAAGTAGTTGAGGTGATAGATGAAAATATGAAGTTTAAAACCAAATATGGGGAGATAGAGACAAAAGAAGTAAAAGTAGAAAGTTTCCCTACCAGAACAGCTAAACCTGTGCAAGAAGGATCTAATAAAATGGCGGCTCTTAACCCTTTAAATATTGTTCCTTACAGAATTCGTTTCAAGATACATGAGTCCAGTGCGAATTTTGATAATTCCCAATTATTTGAAGGGCTAAATACTTATGCTGGAGGAGGTGAAGGAGGACTATTCCCGCCATTCGGATTACTCTTAAAAGCCCATATGCGCGATATGTTTGAAGATTATCGACTGGAAGGTGGTATCCGGATACCTATCTCCCTTAATGGTAATGAGGCTTATTTATTGTTCGATGATCTTAAGACAAGGATTGATAAAAGAATGTCTTTATACCGCAAGGTGACCAATGAAAGATTTGATGCTCCAAATCTGACACAACAAATTCGGAGAAATATTATTCTCATGGGCCAATACGAACTCAAATATCCCATCGATCAGTTCAATGCTTTTAAGCTTGGGACGACAGTTAGACAGGATAAATTATTTTACAAAGCCACTGACAATGCAACGCTCAATGCCCCGACCGAAGCAATAGAGCGGATAGGATTCAGAGCCACTTATGTCTTTGACAATTCATTGGACAAAGGATTAAATTTGTATGCCGGGACCCGGGCAAAGGCATTTGTGGAATGGGTTAAAAAATTTGATCTGAACATTGATAATGGAGTGAAGCTGGATTTTAATAAAGGACATATGTGGGTAGCTGGATTTGATGCCAGAAATTATCAGGAACTGGGAAAACATTCTATTTTTGCTACCAGGTTCGCCAGCCAGGTCTCATTTGGAACAGAAAAGATCTTGTATTACCTGGGCGGAAGTGATGGCTGGTTATTCCCTTCTTTTAACAGCGAAACTCAAACGGCAACCGGTGAAAACTATGCGTACCAGGTAGCCACACCAAATCTCAGAGGTTTTCAGTATAATATTAGAAATGGAAACAATTTTGCACTGGTCAATGCTGAATTAAGAGTACCCTTTGTAAGATATCTTTCTAAAAGGACCATCAGTTCCTCATTTCTAAATAATCTACAGCTTGTAGGATTTTTTGACATTGGATCAGCATGGAATGGATGGGACCCCTTTACCAAATACAACCCGCTCAATACTGTGTATGTTGACCAGCCGGGCATAAGTATCAAAGTAAATTATTTTAGAAATCCTATCGTATTCGGATATGGAGGAGGATTGAGGTTTCTCTTATTTGGCTATTTTGTTCGACTTGATTATGCCAGAGGATGGGATACAGGAACGCTCACCAAGCCCCGCATTTATTTCAGCCTTGGAACAGATTTTTAGGTCATTTTCTGTCGTTTATGAGTTAATTCAGTTATTTAGTATAATTCCAAAATCATTTTATTGCATCATCACTATTTTTGAAAAAGAAATTTATAATATTTTAATACTCTTGAGATGCGTAATCTAATTTTACTTTTTGTTTTCACCAGCTTGTTAAGCTCTAATGGTTTTGCACAAAATCTTAAAAATAACCCCAATTCCAATCATGCCAATAAGTTCGAACAATTGGGCACTATCCTGCCTTCTCCCAACGAATACAGGACAGCCAACGGATCTCCGGGAAACAAATACTGGCAGCAGAAAGCAGATTATAATATAAAATGTACACTCGACGAGAAAAAGCAACATCTCACCGGAAGTGAGACCATCACTTATCATAATAATTCACCTGACCACTTGCCCTATCTGTGGATGCAACTCGATGAGAATCAACATAGCAGCATTAATAATGCAGGATATCAGTCCGAAAGTCAATTACCTCGTGAACTGGATGATAAGGATCTGGAAAGCATAAAAGCCAATAAAGGTGACAACGGTTATGGTTTTAAGATCACAAAACTTACTGATGCTTCGGGAAAAGCCATGAAATACACCATCAATAAAACAATGTTGCGTATCGACCTGCCTGCACCTCTTAAGCCGGGTGAAAAAGTGGTATTCAATCTGAACTGGAATTACAACATCGTCAATAGAATGGAATTAGGTGGAAGAGGTGGTTACGAATTTTTTCCTGAAGACGGAAATCATTTATTCACGATGTCACAATGGTATCCCAGAATGTGCGTATACAGTGACTACGAAGGCTGGCAGAATCATCAATTCTCAGGAAGGGCGGAATTTGCGCTCGCCTTTGGTGATTATCATGTAGAGATGACAGTTCCTATGGACCACGTAGTCTGCGCTACAGGCGAATGCCAAAATTATGCCAATCTTTTGAGTCCTGCTCAATTAACAAGATGGAAGTCTGCTCAAAACGCTAAAGAGCCTGTAGAAATAGTGACATTAGAAGAAGCCAAAGCAGCAGAAAGGAGCAAAACATCCGGTACCAAAACTTATGTTTTCAAAGCTCAAAACGTAAGGGATTTTGCCTGGGGATCTTCCCGTAAATTTGTATGGGATGCAATGCCTGTTGATATAGAAGGAAAAAAAGTAATGGCCATGAGCTTTTATGGTAAAGAAGCTTATCCTTTATATCGTAAATTCAGCACAAAAGCTGTAGCTCATACGATCAGGACCTATTCAGATTTTACAATACCTTATCCATATCCTGTGGCACAAAGTGTGGAAGCCGCCAACGGAATGGAATATCCCATGATCTGTTTTAATTTTGGCCGTGCAGAAAAAGATGGTACATATTCTGAAGGTCTCAAAAATGGAATGATCGGAGTGATAATTCATGAAGTAGGTCATAACTTCTTCCCCATGATCATCAACAGTGACGAGCGTCAATGGTCCTGGATGGATGAGGGCCTGAATACTTTTGTGGAATACCTTACGGAGGAACTTTGGGATAATAAGTTTCCATCCAAAAGAGGACCTGCAAATAGCATAGTAAATTATATGAAACTACCTAAAGATCAGTTAGAGCCTATCATGACCAATTCTGATAATATTGCCAACTTTGGCGCCAATGCTTATTCCAAGCCTGCTACGGGATTAAATATACTACGGGAAACAATAATGGGTCGTGAGTTATTTGACTATGCTTTCAAAGAATATTGCAGAAAATGGGCTTTCAAACATCCTACTCCTGCAGACCTGTTCAGAACCTTGGAAGATGCCAGCGGAGAAGATCTTGATTGGTTCTGGAGAGGTTGGTTTTATGGCACAGATGCATGCGACATTTCATTGGATTCCGTAAAATACGCCATTGCAGATCTTAATTCCGAACTACCAAAACCCAAAACGGATCAACGCAACATAGCCAAACCGGACCTGAATAGTTTTGAAGATATTTCGAAGATCAGAAACAAGGAAGATAAAGACATCGTCTTTCAGACTGACAGAGATACGACCTTGAGAGACTTTTATTGGAAATATGCCAGGGATCCTAAAATGTACGATACGACCAAATATACGGTATCACAACCGGTAAGAGTAGAGCCTTTGACTAAAGAATTAAAAAAAGAGTTCGCAGATAAACACGCTTACGAACTTTCTTTTTCAAATAAAGGCGGCCTCATCATGCCAATCATTCTGGAATGGATATATAAAGATGGCACAAAAGAAATAGAAAGAATACCGGCTCAGATCTGGAGAAAAGATGAAAACAATATAACAAAATCATTTATAAAAGACAAAGAGGTTGCTTCGGTCAGGTTAGATCCTTTTAAAGAAACAGCAGACATTGATGAATCTAATAATGGATGGAATACTATTCCGGAGCCATCCAAGTTTAAAACATTCAAACAAAGTCAGGACAGGACAAAAGGAGAAGGACAGGATGTTAACCCTATGAATAAAGCTAAACGTTCATAATCATTAGTTATAAAAATATAAAAAAAGGGCTTTATCTTCTGATAAAGTCCTTTTTTTTGTCTGTATAATTTTATCCTGACACCAACACTTTTCTCAATTCAATTTTATCCCCAACTTTTACTTTGATAAAATAAATTCCACGAATGAAATTATCGGTTGGGATCGTAATTTGTTTTGATCTGAATTTTTTGTCGAACATTACTTCTCCATTTAGATTGATCAATTGTACATGTGCCCGCCCTTTTAAATTTGATGTCAAATCGATATTTATATTTTCAGTTGCCGGATTAGGATATATAGAAAACAGTGATATTTTATTAGACGAAATAGCAGCTGTTTGACTATCCAAAAAAGTCAATATTAATTTTACCCATTCAGTATATTGCAAGCCACTTGGATGTAAATTATCACCGGCCACTAAAGAAGGTTGAAGCAGACCCAGTCTGGAAATAGGAGTGATATCAAAATAAACCACACCTTTGTCTGCGGATACCTGCCGGCTGTAGTCATTATATTGATCAAGAGCCTGACTAATAGCTTCTGGATTCGAACTTTGTTGTCCGAATGGCGTATAAGCATAATCAGGAATGGATACTACAAATACATGGGATGGGTCACCTCCTGCGTATCGAATCGCAGAATCCAGTAATGCAGGGAATTCGGACTGATATTGACTAAATGGCCTTCCCTGATATTGATTATTAACACCTATGAGCAGGGAAACCAGATTATAATTTTGAGACTCAAGGTTTTGATTTTTAATTGCCTGGATCAGATTGTCTGTTCTCCAACCTGTAGTTGCAATATAACGGATCTCATCTATATCATAACCCCGCTTGGTGAGTGAATCACCCAACTGTGCGGGCCAGCGTTGATTTGCAGCCACGTTTTCTCCTATAGTATAGGAGTCACCAAGGGCCAGAAAACGTACCGGAGATTGAATATTTATTTCCTGAGCCACACCAACTTTAGAAATTGCCATCAAAAAAATTAATATGATCTGTTTCATGTTTGCATTCTTTACTACAAACTATACGTAATAATGGGTCTTTTAGTTTCAAGAGTCAGCGCTTTAGTACTTTGGCACATTAGCTTGTTTCTTTTAACTTCAAAGTTTGATCATGGATTATTTTGTATTGTAAATTTTTGTTAAAGCTGTAAGCTATAGGCTATAAGCCGCTCCGCAAGAATATTTATTCTTAAATAATCTGTTTCATTTCCGCAACATTCTCCACTTTCAACTCTCCCCTTTCAACTCTTCCATGCTTTCCCTGACTGCATTGACAGTATTCTCAATATCCTCATCGCTCAATGCAT
>JAYUWT010000440.1:0-3233 GCA_043753405.1 Saprospiraceae bacterium
CCGGTATCTTTTTGCACTGTGTCATGCGCTACTTCATATTCATTGCCCTTCAACTGAGTGATAAGGTCTTCTGAATCCACGAGGTTTTTTGAACAGCCCAGTGTTATAACGCTAACTTTATTTCCTTTTAAGGTTCTTGCTTTCAATGCTACTTTATTATTCTTTAGGTTCGATGAATCTGCTTATATATTTATAACATTAAGCATTTACATAAATGTCAATTTAAAACTGACTGTTTCAATGAATCCTTGTAAATTTGATTTGCAAAGATAACGCTTATTGAGGATGTTGGTTCATATCTCTCTCTTTTCAATGAATATTCGAGTTTAAGGGAAGATATGCAACAAGAATCATATGTTTGCGTTCAATATTATTAATCAAAATTTATGTTATGAGCAGTAAAATTTTCGGATTTATAACTCTTTTATTTCTGGCTTTAGGCTTTCAAAATTCAGGATATGCACAATTTGGGGTATCGATTAAACATGCCTTTAGTTATGAAGATATCCCGCATACCACTCCGAATCAGCCTAATTTAAGTCTTTTGCAGCATGGTGGAGTAATTGCTTTAGATTACAGAATCAAAATGGTGAATTACGGAGTATTATTCGGACCGGAAATAATGGCAAAAATGGTAAAGACAAAAGGCATACCTATCATAGATGAAAATACTGAACAAATAGGAGAAGTCGATAAACTAAGAAGTTTTGGTGTTGCTGTACCGGTCACTATTTATCCTTTCCATTTTGATCAATGTGATGAATGTCCAAGTTTCAAGAAAAAGCAATTTTTTACAAACGCGTTTTTTGTTCAACCCGTAGTAGGATATGAATTGCGCAACTGGACCACCTCACCTGCAGATGTAATCGAAGAAGTCACTGAACATTTTGTAGTAGCGGGCTTAGGTGTGGGGGTCGATATTAAAGCCGGAGATATTATCAGGATATCACCGCTGGTGCAATATAAACGCAATTTTGGGCTAAATGATAACTCTCATTATAAAACCAGGCTTCAGCCTTCGATACTGGAAGTGGGCATCAGAGTTGGGTGGGGAAGGTGACAGTGAATAGTGAACTGGGATTAAAGTGTAAAGTATTATAGTAGATAGTATTAGAGTGGAAAGTGGACATTAATAATGTTGAATGTTGAATGTTGAAGGTTGAATGAGCGAAGAGCTTAAAGCGTCATGAAAGATGAAAGATGAAAAATTGACAATGGACAATTATGCGGAGATGAAACATCCCTTATTGAGAATCAAAATTTTTCGGAGTGGCTTACAGCATACTGCTCCAAATAATAACTAACAATTAATAATTAACAACTACCACGTGATCAATCTGATAAGCGATACTGTTACCAAACCAAGCAGGGAGATGCTTGAATACATGATGTCTGCCGAGCTGGGTGACGATGTATTTAAGGAGGATCCAACCGTCAATGCATTGCAGGATAAAGTTGCTCAAATGTTTGGGATGGAAGCATCACTTTTTTGTCCGTCAGGAACCATGACCAATCAGATCGCTATCAAGGTTCACACTAAACCTCTGGATGAAATGATCTGTGATCAATGGTCCCATGTTTATCAATATGAAGTAGGTGGATATGCTTTTCACAGTGGTATTGCAGTCAACCCCCTGGTAGGACAATATGGTAAAATCACAGCTCAACAAATTGAAGAAGTTATAAAGCCAGATGAGGACTGGTTGCCCAGGACTAGCCTGGTTGTACTGGAAAATTCAACGAATAAAGGCGGTGGCAACTATTATACTTTAGATGAGATCAAACCTATTCAGGCACTGTGTAAGGCAAGGAGTTTGGCTTTGCACCTTGATGGCGCAAGACTTTTTAATGTATTGGTGGAAACAGGTGAAAACACTGCTGATGTTGGAAAACATTTTGATTCAATTTCGCTTTGCTTATCCAAAGGACTTGGCACTCCGGCCGGATCAATCCTGGTGGGAAATACTCAATTTATTAAGGAAGCAAGAAGGGTAAGAAAAGCCATGGGCGGAGGCATGCGGCAAACCGGCATTCTTGCAGCTGCAGGTATTTACGCATTGGACCACAACATTCCACAATTAAAAGTGGACAATAACAGGGCCAAGGTCCTGGGAGCATTTCTATCAAATCAATCTTTTGTAAAAGAAGTTTTACCCGTCAGAACAAATATCCTGATCTTCGAGTTAGCTAACGGCGTATTATCATCTGACTTCATAAAGCAACTAAAATCAAAAGGAATTAATGCCTCACCTTTTGGAGCTCACAGTGTGAGGTTTGTGTTACATAGAGATATAACGGGGGAAATGGTGGAGGAAGTGATGAATCTATTATTAAATGAATAATTAATAATGAACGATGAATAATGAGAGCTAGCTGTTTACCTTATATGAATGAATATCGATTTATGGAAATTCTAGTAATAATTCACAGAAGTGTTTTATTCATCTAACAAAAAGAACTGCGAAAACTTGTAATGCCTAATTATTCATTAATCATTATTCATTTTAAATGATTTTTCCTCCCGCCATTTCTATTACCCTGTCGCATTTTCCTGCCAATAAGGGGTTGTGAGTAACCAAAATAAATGTAAGATTCAATTCAGACCGGAATTTGAGGATGAGTTCGTGCAATTCGTTAGCAGATTTTTCATCAAGGTTACCGGTAGGTTCATCAGCCAATATGAGTTTAGGTTGATTGATGAGGGCACGGGCGAAAGCGATGCGCTGTTGTTCTCCACCTGAAAGCTCTTTAGGTTTATGCGTCAGCCGGTGTGAGAGTCCCAGGAAGTCAAGAAGTTCTTTGGCCCTTTTTTCAGAAGCAGCTCTGGGTTTATTTTGAATAAAAGCAGGGATGCATACATTTTCCAGAGCATTAAATTCCGGCAATAAGTGATGAAACTGAAATATAAATCCGAGGGATTGATTTCTGAAATCCGAAAGTTTATTACTGGAAAGCTTACTCAGATCCTGTCCTTCAAATAATACTTTCCCTTTGTCCGGTTTTTCGAGTGAACCAACTATATGAAGTAAGGTGCTCTTACCGGCCCCACTTTTGCCGACAATAGCTACAACTTCTCCCTGATTAACCTCAAAAGAGACATTATTCAAAACCTGAACGTCACCAAATGATTTGTAAATATTAGTAGCCTGAATCATGACGCCAAAGGTATCAAAATAATGTTGAATGTTGAATGTTGAATGTTGAATGCAAAGCGAAGCAGAGTAAAGCGCTAC
>JAYUWT010000441.1:0-3232 GCA_043753405.1 Saprospiraceae bacterium
CTAATAAAATAAACGTAATAATTTTAACTAAATAACAAATTATATTTCTAAAATTATTAATATCTAAAAATAAACGTTCAAATTTGCATTCTGTTAGAATATTATAGGACAAAGTTACGATAAATACAAAATCAGAATGAAAATTTGAACGTTTATTTTTAGATATTAATAATTTTAGAAATATAATTTGTTATTTAGTTAAAATTATTACGTTTATTTTATTAGGCGAATTATCAATTACAGCGTATCATATTCTTATGTATATAATATGTAGATTTGAATTCAAATTTAAATTGAATTAGCTTGTCAAAAAAAGTAATAATCAGACCTTGGAAGATTGATGATCTGGATGCATTGGTCATCCTGGCAAACAATCCCGCCATAGCTAAATATATGACCGACCAGTTTCCTTCACCTTACACTGAGGAAGCGGGGATTAAATTTATTAATTATGCAATGAGCGGTGATCCATTAAACATATTTGCGATAGAAGCAGACGGAGCACTTGCCGGAGGTATCGGATTGCACAGCCAGCCCGATATCTACAGGTTGAATATGGAACTTGGTTATTGGATCGGAGAATCCTATTGGGGACAAGGAATTGTGACGGATGCGATCGAACAGATCGTTGAATACGGATTTAAGACTTTTGAAGTTCAAAGAATATTTGCACGACCATTCGGCACAAACATCAGTTCGCAAAAGGTTTTGGAAAAAACCGGTTTTATTCTTGAAGCCAAACTGGAAAAAACACTGGTTAAAAATGGGGAAATGTTGGATGAATGGATCTACGCCAGACGAAAAAATACGACAGAATGAATGATCAAAAACCTTATTATGCAGTCATATTTACATCCCTAAAGAGTGACAAGACAGAAGGATATGATGATATGTCCCATCGAATGGTTGAACTGGCCCAACAACAACCTGGTTATCTGGGCATCGAATCAGCAAGACAGGAAATAGGAATTACGGTGAGTTACTGGGACAGTCCGGAATCTATTAAAAACTGGAAACAAAATACCGAACACCTCTTCGCCCAGCAACAGGGAAGAAAACAATGGTATACGATGTATAAGGTAAGGGTGTGTAAGGTAGAGAGGGAGTATGAGTGGGTGAACGACGCAGAAAAAGTACAAGAAGTGACCTTTTCAAGGAAGTGAAACGGAACGAAGTCCTGAAGAATGAAGGACAAAGTGGAGTCAGAACATCTTGAGGCACGAAAAGATGCTTATGCGGGTGGTGGACAATGTGTAATGTGTAATGTAATTTGCTACATGCAATAAGTGCTCAGTGAAGATGTGGTGCCATAATATTTATGAAACTTCCTCCTCACCATCTCACCTTCTCACATTCTCACCTTTTCACTTCTCATTCACATAATCTATCAAGGGTTGCAATGCCTCCCAGGATTTCAAAGTAGTCGGAAGGAGTTTATCAGAGATGATCACATCATTTTCGATCTTGATCATGGCAATATAGCTTTTTAACTTAAGGTATTCAGCTGCAGGGTCAGTAGCTTCAAAACCTTTTGGAACTCGCTTCAGGGAATATTCATCGTGGCCTGTGATGGGTCCATATACAGTATTGAACTTGCCTCCTAATATTTTATTAAAGTTACTGAGATCTCCGCTTATTTTTTGTCGCATGGTATTTAACACTTCCGGTTCCGGATCATACAGTCCTCCACCTGTAAATGAATTGTCGGGCTCAAGATGAAAATAATATCCTGCGTGTGTCATGGATTTTCGTCCGCCCATACAGATGCTTGCGCCAAAATTGGTCTTGTAAGGAGCTTTATTATTGCTAAAGCGCACGTCCCTGTTGATCCTGAACAAACAATCCTTTGCCTTGATGTCTTTGATCGATTTGTCGCTCTCGCTGT
Organism: Saprospiraceae bacterium; assembly: GCA_043753405.1. Lineage (GTDB taxonomy): Bacteria > Bacteroidota > Bacteroidia > Chitinophagales > Saprospiraceae > Parvibacillus. The sequence continues at coordinate 1,886 of JAYUWT010000441.1, forward strand.
GTTGATCTATGATTTCCTGGACAAACCCTGTAAAATCAGCCTTTGCAAGATCGTAATCCTTTCGGTGATCATCAAACCAGGCCTTACTGTTATTTAAGCTCAGGTCTATGAGGAATTGTAATGTTGATTTTTGGATCATGGTTTCTATATTTTTTGGATTATTGTTTTGGTTAAAAGCATGGTTAAATTTTATTAGACCTCCCCTAGCTCCTAAGGCTAAAGTTTATACACAAATATAAATTATCACATCCAGATTATTTTTATTAAACTGGTTCATAGTTTTATATCAAAAACTATTCCGCACTTTCAGCGCTCATTCATATATCTATATCACCCGGTGCGTTGCACCGGGCTCTGTAATATATGCCTTTCAGGCAATTCGAAGATTTTAGCAGAGCTTTAACCATTAGGCAATAATTCAATATTTAAGTCTAACAATAATCGTGAAATAACGGCCTGAAAGGCCAAAAGTACAAAGCCCGGTGCGAAGCGCCGGGTAGTAATTTAATGTCAACTAGCGCTGAAAGTGCGGCTTAAAAAGATGTGTATAAACCCTAGCTCCAAAGTGGGGAAATCTCCGTTTAAAAACATGGTCTATCTTTCATCTTTCATTTTTCATCTTTCATATCAAAATTGTAACTTCAGATCATTAATTACAGATAAACCTCCATCTAACATCTAACATCTAACATCACCCTTCTACCAATTGATAGTAATATTCTGTTCAAGGTCAGGATGCAAACTCTTTGCAACCGGGCATGTGTCAGCTATATGTTGGAGAATGGATTTAACTTTTGAAGTGTAGCCATTGGCAGGCATGTGGAGTACTACTTCGATCTTCGTGATCCTGCGTGGATCCACACCCATGTGTTTGGTTACATCCGCATAAGCTCCATCTATAGATACCTCATTGTCTCGCGCCCAGATACCCATGACAGTAAGCATACACGTAGCCAGGGAAGTAGCACAAAGATCTGTGGGAGAAAATGCGGATCCCTTGCCTTTGTTGTCAACAGGGGCATCAGTTCCGATAGAATCATTTGATTTAAGATGAATGCATTCAGTTTCCAGTTCTCCTTTATAAATTACTTTGGAAGTCATATAGGACAAGATTTTAATCTCAAAATACGGTTAATTAATCAAACACTTATTTTTTAACTTCATAGGTAGTAGGGTCGATGGCCGAAGGAGTCCAGGCCTGTAAAAACTGAATTACTTTTTTCCGATCATAACTTCCCTTGCCATCTTCCAGATATTCGCTATTCTGAGTGTGCAACCTTTTTCCTTCTTTTTCAAGAATGATAAACGATGGAAATCCGAAACGCTGTGGATAACCCAGCGATGCAA
>JAYUWT010000442.1:0-3214 GCA_043753405.1 Saprospiraceae bacterium
TCTTTAGTTTCGATAGTGTAATACAATACTCCAGCTCCACTTACATCACCTCTGTTTACTTTGAATTGATTGTATCCTTTTGCTCCATCCTGGTTGTACATTCTTACCAATTTGCCAGTTACATCGGTGATTCTCATGGTTACTGAGCCTGCTTTCGCTAACTCGTAGCCTATCACTGTAGTAGCTTTGAATGGGTTCGGTGTATTTTGATGCAATGCATAGCCTGCAACTGATTTCTTGCTGCCAACTTCTAAGGATACATTAAGTGCTTCGCTGTTGTTATACGCTTCTGCTCTTGTGTATTTAGAGTTGATCACTAATGATTCGCTCAAGGTAGTCGCTTTAGTTGCTTTTACTTTGATTGAGAACAATACATCATTTGATCCTGCTGTAATGCCTTTGCTTTCATTCCATGATGTGGTGACATAGCCTTGACCTAATTTAGTGACTCCGAAATTGCTTTCGCTCACTTTCAATACTCCACTTTGTACTGATTTAAGATCTAAGCCTTTCATGGCTAATGAGAATTGGTAGCCTTCGATTCCACTGAAATTTTCTGCTGTGAATTCGATTACTGCCTCTTCGCCTGCCTTTAATTCTCTATCTAATGTAGTGAATTTCAATGTCTGACCTCCTGATCTCGCTTCTGCTCCTAATAGGCTATGTGCTACTGCTGTTGCATTCACATCTCCTACTTTCACACCTACGAAATCTCTGTTCAACTCATCTTTGGACAAACCTTTGATATCTACTTTCTCAGGGAAGCCCCATGGTGAAGAGATATTGCTGAAGCTATATGATTTTGGTACAAATCTCCAGGATGTGTTATTTGGAAGTTTGTCATATACTGTCAAGATCAATTTTCTCAATTCCACTAAGTCTACCGCTGATACATCATTGCTTCTGTCTGCATCCGCTGCTATCACTTTGTATGCGCTGTTAAGTGGTTGTACACCTAAGATATGCTTCTGGATCAATACTAAGTCTATAGTACTTACTCCATTTGATGGATCATCATCTCTCTTTGGAGTGATGCTGTAATCTCCTTTCATATCCAGATTAGAGAATGCATATGATCCTTTCGCATCTGTCTTAAATGCTGGTATGCCTCCTGTAGATTTTAATTCAAGTAATACATTTTCTACCGGCTCTGTAGTTTCAGTTGCTACTTTACCTGCTATAGATCCTGCTATTGCTGATCTATCCAGACATGCATTTCCACTTCCGTCCTGTATCAATAAATACGTGCGGCAATAATCTTTGTTTCCTGCTCTATCAGTTACCCAAATGTCTACTACTACTTGCTGCTCGATACCATTTGCGATATCTGCGCATGAGAATGTATCTGATGATGCATTATTGCTTCCAAATGTGAATGTAAGATCTCCTCTCTTAGTACAGTTGTCATATGATCCTACATCTAAGTCTTTTGCCCATACTATTACTGATTGTGTAGTTGGCATTACCACGGTAGCTATACCATTATAGCAATATGGTGTCGGCTTCTTACAATCTTTTACTGTGATCAAACATGATGTAGTATCTTCCTGACCGCAGTTGTCTTCTGATATTACATAAAGTCTATGTACTCCAACTGGTAAACCAGCTGCTGACACCTCTGAAGATCTGAAGTTAGTACGTTTTGCAGCACTCTTTATTGGAACTCCTCCATTGTTGTCTACATCCAATTCCCATCTGAATTCGATCAGGTTTGCCGGAGTACAGTTGTCTGTAGCTGCAAACGGAGCGCTATTATAGCTTGGCAAGCCACACATTGGATCAGTCTCTGCTCCTGCTCCACCGTATCCACTTACTATACAGATGGTAGTGTCTTGACATCTTACTGTAGTAGGTTTCTTAGTATCTATTACTTTGATGATCTGAGTATAAGTCATGTAGCCATCACCATTGTCTTTCAACTTAGTGAATACACATGGTCTGTCTGAACCGGCTATGCCTCTGTCATCCCAGATTACATCTGGATATCTGTGATGTGCATTTGGGTCATACTTACACCAATCTATCAATTTCCAGGTACGTACTATCTTGTAGCATGCATCAGGTATGATATCATATCTTACATCTTCGTAGTTTACTCCTACTAATTCACACTCATCATCCCATACCATTGGACGACCGGCCGGGCCATCAGGACTTGTTCCGCCTGTAGCATCGCAATCGATCGTAAGATCTTGTGGGAACATAACTTCGAAGTCAGATCTGTGATATGTATAGATCTTCTGAGTACATGTTATAGTACCTACACATTTATCTCTAAAAGTCCAGGTTCTGGATAACCAGCCGTTTCCGCACTGATCTACTATCTGTGAATCTTTTGAAGTATAGTTGGTATTGATCCAACAATTATCCCATACTAAGAATTTAGTTTTACCTGTGGCTGCTGCTCTTGCAACTGGACCAGTCTTACCTAAATTATGTAGTTCAGGACTCCAAAATGCTGATTTTGCATCTACTTTACCTGCTGCATCGTATTTATCCACACACAACCATGAGTGGCAATATACTGGTGCCCAAGTAGAGAATCCTCTGAATACTTGTGCGATATTCGCTTCGATAGTTGCTTCATCTGATGAATTAGCTTCAGACATTCTTCTGATTTTGCCATAATCATTGTCATCACATGCATTGATCTTAGCACCATGCTCATCTTCATGACCGGCAGTAGTACCACAACCATAATAGCCATATTCTCTTCCTGTAGGATCAAGAATATCATCTGTACCATTATTTTCTTTCACACATTCAATTTGATTGTATGGCTTGTCGTCTTTATCTCTGCAAGTATAGTCTTCAATATTGTCTTTATCATTATCTGTATAGTCAAAATCTCTGCAAGTTCTATGAGCGTACTCATATCGCTTAGATTTTCCGCCGCCGCCGGCATTGTCGCAATACCAGTAGATATCGTCTGGAGCTTCACATACAGGTAGAGTCTTATCGTCTACTGTAATGTTTATCATACAATCATTGTACAATCTCTCAGAACATCTGTTGCCTGGAGGATACGCATATACAGCTGCAAGTTTTGTTTCTTCTTCGTAGAAGAATTCACATGAGCCTGCTCTTACTGATGCACCTATGTATTCTGGATCACCATTCCAAGAAGTAACATCTGTTGGTTTTGGAAGGAAATATTGGCTATAACTTCTGCTATCTGATACTGATACATCTGAATTATTTCTTCTTGTTCTTT